>JACQEH010000218.1 GCA_016200675.1 Chloroflexota bacterium
CCCGGCGGGGCATCACGGTCATGACCAGCGCCCGCTTCGACGTCGCCTCGGTGAAGGCCGGCAAGGACGGCGTGAAGCTGACCGTGGGGCCGGAGGGCAAGGAGGCGACGGAGATTGGGGCCGAGCTGCTCCTGGTCGCCACCGGCCGGGCGCCGAATGTCGAGGACATCGGCCTCGAGACCACGAAGGCCGAGCTCGACCGCGGCTTCATCAAGGTCGACGGCCGGATGCGGACGAAGGAGCCCCACCTGTACGCGATCGGGGACATCGTCGGCGGGCTGCTCCTCGCCCACACGGCGGGCCACGAAGGCCTCGTGGCGGCCCATGTCATCGCCGGCGAGAAGGACGTCCACCCCATCGACTACGTCCAGCAGCCGCGGGCGACCTACTGCCGCCCCGAGATCGCCTCGATCGGCCTGACGGAGCAGCAGTGCGAGGAGCGAGGGCTCCCCTACAAGGTCGGCAAGGTGCCCTTCCAGGCGATCGCCAAGGCCATCATCGGCGGCGAGTACGAGGGCTTCGCGAAGGTCATCGGGCACCGGGACACGAACGACACGCTCGGCGTCCACCTCGTGGGTCCGCACGCCACCGATCTCGTGGCCGAGGCGTCGCTCGCCTTCCAGCTCGACGCGACCCCGTGGGAGATCGGGGGCACGACGCATGCCCACCCGACCCTCGCCGAGATCATCGGCGAGGCCGCCATGGCCGTCGACGGTCGGTCGATCAACTTCTGATGCCCGAGGCACGGATCCGATGGCCGTGACCCGCACCACCGACTCCGGCCTTGCCGCCTCCGTCGGCCTGACCGACGCCGACCTGGTCGCGATGTACCACAAGATCGCCCTCGCCCGGGCCGTCGACGAGCGGATGTGGATCCTGAACCGGGCGGGACGGATCCCGTTCGTCATCAGCGGCCAGGGCCACGAGGGCGCCCAGGTCGGGATCGCCTGGCCGCTCGAGCGCAGGAAGGACTGGATCGCGCCCTTCTACCGCTCGATCGCCACCTGTCTGGCGTTCGGAATGACGGCCCAGGACATCCTCATGGCCCAGTACGCCAAGGCCAGCGATCCGTCCTCGGGTGGGCGCCAGATGCCGGGCCACTACGGCAACGTCGAGAACAACCTCGTCTCACTGTCGTCGCCCGTGGCGACCCAGATGCTCCACGCGGTGGGGATCGCCCTGGCGGCCAAGATCCGGAAGACCGGCCAGGTGGCGATGACGTCGATGGGCGAGGGAAGCTCCAACCAGGGCGACGTCCACGAGGGCCTCAACTTCGCGGCCATCCACAGGCTCCCGTTCATCCTGGTCATCGAGAACAACGGCTACGCCATCAGCGTCCCGGCGGCCATGGAGCTGGCCACGCTCGACGTCGCCGACCGCGCCTCCGGCTACGGAATCCCCGGCGTCGTGGTCGACGGCTCGGACGTCCTGGCCTGCTACCGGGCCTCGAAGGAGGCGGTCGATCGAGCCCGGCGCGGCGACGGACCGACGCTCATCGAGGCCAAGGTCATCCGACTCACGGCCCACTCCTCAGACGACCAGCAGACGAAGTACCGGCCCGAGCAGGAGCTGGCGGAGCTCCCCAGCCACGACGCGCTTCCGCGCTTCCGCGATCAGCTCCGGGAGGCCGGCGTCCTCAGCGAGGCGCTCGAGGCCACGATTGCGGCCGAGATCAAGGCCGAGGTCGACGCGGCGACAGACCACGCCGAGGCGGAGCCGGACCCGGATCCGTCGACGGCGATGCGCTGGGTCTTCGCGGAGGAGTGGCCGTCCGAGACGCCGCCGCCCTGGGGGCTGGGCAGCCACGGCATGGCCGGCCACGAGGGCGACACGTCGGCGGCCTCCGGCGCGGTCGACTGATGGCCCTCAAGACCTTCATCGAGGCCATCCGCGAGACCCTCGTCGAGGAGATGCGACGCGACCCCTCGATCATCGTCCTGGGCGAGGACGTCGGTAAGAAGGGCGGCGTCTTTCTGGCCACCGACGGCCTGTGGGCCGAGTTCGGCGACGACCGGGTCATCGACACGCCGCTGACCGAATCACTCATCGTCGGCGCCTCGATCGGGGCGGCCATGAACGGCATCCGACCGGTCGCCGAGATCCAGTTCGCCGACTTCATCTTCCCGGCCTTCAACCAGATCCTGTCGGAAGCCTCGCGGATGCGCTATCGCTCGAACAACGGGTTCGGCGTGCCGATGACGATCCGGGCGCCGTACGGCGGGGGCGTCCATGGCGCGCTCTACCACTCCCAGTCGGTAGAGGCCTTCTTCACCCACATCCCCGGCCTCAAGGTCGTCATCCCGTCCACCCCCTACGACGCCAAGGGCCTCCTGCGCTCCGCCATCCGCGACGACGACCCCGTCCTCTTCTTCGAGCACAAGAAGATGTACCGCTCCGTTCGCGGCGACGTCCCCGACACCGACTACACCATCCCGCTGGGGCGGGCGGCCGTCACCCACGCCGGCACCCGGATGACGATCGTGGCCTACGGCCTCATGGCCCATTACGCCCTCGAGGCCGCTGATGTCGTGGCGGAGGAGGGGATCAGCGTCGAGGTCGTCGACCTCCGGACCCTCCGGCCGATCGACAAGGAGGCGGTCCTCAACTCCGTCCGCAAGACCGGCAAGTGCCTGATCGTCTACGAGGACAACCGCTTTGGTGGCTACGGGGCCGAGGTCGCCGCCATCGTCGCCGAGGAGGCCTTCGACTACCTCGACGGGCCGGTCACCCGGATCGCCGGGCCCGACGTCCCGGGGGTGCCGTACAACCACGTCCTCGAGGACTGGTTCATGGTCAACCCGGAGAAGATCGCGGACGGCATTCGGAAGCTCGCCGCCTACTGATCCCGATGCGGGTGGCATCGTCCGTCGTCACATCGCTCCTGTCACGGCGTCTGCCCAGCATGCACCGACCGGCGACCGCGCACGGAGCCTCGATTGCCCTCCTTGTCTCACTCCTCGCGGCGGCCTGCGGCGGCACCGACACCCCGTCGGCCTCGCCAGCCTCGACGCCGAGCCCGGAGCCGACGACGTCCGCCCTCCCGGCGACCCCGGCAGCGAGCCCGTCGCCCACGGCCACGCCGCCCCCGATCGTCCACGACCTGTCGATCTACTCGCTGCCCCAGGTTGACGACCTCTTCCGGGGTGCACGGGTGGCCTCGATGGCCGGTGGCCGTGCCGGTGCTGTGATCCTCGGCACCGATATCGCGAGCGGCGCCCTCGTCTCCTGGACCTCGGCCGACGGCGACGGCTGGCAGCGCCACTGGCTGCCCGGCTCGACCTTCGGTGGCGGCAGCCCGGAGAAGGTGGTGGGCGGCGACTTCGGCTACCTCGCGGTCGGCTGGCGGGTCCGCGGGCTCGAGCTCGTCGATGCCCTCTGGCTGTCGCGGGACGGCATCACCTGGCAGCCGGTGCCCGTCGACGCGATGCCCGAAGGCCCGATCACGGGCCTCACCGCCGGACCGGCCGGCATCGAGGTCGCCGTCTCGACCGCGGACGGCGCCACAGTCGTTGCCAACTCGAGCGACGGCGGCAGTTGGCGAAGGTCCCGTCTCCCGGGTCTCGACGTCGGCCCCAAGGGGCTCGTTGCCCTCCCTGACGGGTTCATGATTCTCGGGTCCATCAAGAGCGTGGACACGAGCGGCAACACGATGACCCGCCGGATGGCCTGGCGATCCGAGGATGGGATCGCATGGACCGGCAACATCGATCTATCGAATGCCATCTACGGTTTGCCGGACGGGATCGAGACCTGGGTGGCCAGCCCCTATGGCCTGGCCGGTTCGGGTGCCGGCGGTGGAGTCACGCTGGTGACGGCCGCGGATGTCCGGTTCCTGCCGCTGGCTCCGACGACGTACGGGCGAGCGGTCGGCGGACCCGCAGCCCTCCTGTGGGTCGCCGGCGCCTCTCTCGACGGCGCCTGCGCCGCAGCGTGGCAGTTCGACGGGAAGGGCTGGATCCAGCTCGACAACGTTGCGGGCGGCCTCGGCTGCCTTGACGCCACCACTCCCGTCGTGGTCGGATCGGCCGCCGTCGACGGTGGCGCCGTGGTGTACGGGCTCCTCGGCCCGGACTTCAAGCGCGTGGCCTGGCTCGTCCGCGCATCCGGACAGCCTCCGCGCGGAACGGCGGCGGGCGGACCGGTTCCGAACGCGCCCGGGGCATCGATCCCCGACCCGCTGGCGGTGACCATCGGCCACCCCTCCAGCTGCCCATCGAGACCCACGACGGTCGCCGCCATGATCGAGCTTGACCCGGCCCTGGCGGTCGGCTGCTTCGGGAGCGACCCGCTTTCGTTCCGGGCCTGGGTGGTCGATCCGGGCGAGGGGTACGGGGGCACCTGTGGGCAGTTCACGCCTCGGTGGATCCTCGAGTGCGTGCTTCCGGACTACCTCCTCTCCGGGGGCGTCGACACGAACGCGGTCGGTCGCGGGATGCTCCACGCGATGCGATCGCCGACGGCCAGCGGCGACCTGACCGGGGTGGGGCGCTGGGTCCAGGTCACCGGGCACTTCGACGATCCCGTCTCGCCGACCTGCCGCTTCGGCGGCGGCGACAGCGGACCGACGATCGGCTTCGAGCCCGAACGGCCTCGCGCCGAGGCGGTCCTCGACTGCCGGAAGGTCTTCGTCGTGAGCCGCCTCCGGAACACTTCGGCCCCCTGAGGCGACGCATCCGCCGAGGATGCGCGACACTAGGCTCGAAGACCGCACGGTGCGAAGCCCGTCGCGCCTCACGGAGGGACCGACCCAGTGGTCAAGGTGACGATGCCCCAGCTCGGTGAGAGCGTCGCCGAGGGGACGATCGGGAAGTGGCTCAAGAAGCCCGGCGATCACGTCGACAAGTACGAGCCGCTCCTCGAGGTCATCACCGACAAGGTCAATGCCGAGGTGCCGTCGCCGTACGAAGGCGTCTTGACGGAGATCCTCGTCGAGGAGGGGGCCACCGTCCCGAACAACGCCGAGATCGCGGTGATCGACGAGGGCGCGGGCGTCACGGCCACCGCGCCGTCCACGCCGGTGGCCGATCCCGCACCCGCGACCTCGTCCGCGGCCGTGGCCGCGTCCGCCCCGCCGGCGCCCGGTGCCGCCACCCCGGCCCCGGCGACGGCCCCACCAGCGGCAGGGCCAGCGGCTCCGGTCGCGGCTGCCACCGCCGCCCCGAGCCCGGTCGCAACCGCCGCGGCCGCTCCGTCCCACGGTCCCGCCGGGTCCGACGAGCGCGCGCTCCACGAGCTCCCGGGGAGCTCCGATGCGCGCATGACGCCGGCCGTTCGGCGACTCCTCCGCGAGCATGGCCTCGAGCCGGCGATGATCGTCGGGACCGGTGGTGGTGGCCGGATCACCCGCGAGGATGTCGGCGACTTCGTCGAATCGCAGCGGACCGGGGCGCCCGTCGGGGCCCAGGATGCTGCCGGCCGTCCGGCCGGTGGTGACCGGGTCGGGCCAGCGGTGGCCGCGTCCGCACTCACGAAGCCGCGCTCGACCCCGGCCGTGGCGGGCTCGGCGATGGCGGCCTCGGCCGGCCAGGGGATCGAGTTCCCGGCCGGCGCGGACGAGGTCCTCGTGCCGATGACCCAGATGCGGAAGGGCATCGCGGCCCAGATGACCCGGGCCCTCCTCGTGCCCCATGCGTACGTCCAGATGGAGGTCGATGTCTCCAGCCTCGTCAGGCTTCGCGACCGGGCGAAGAAGGACTACCAGGCGCGCGAGGGACTGCCCCTGAGCTTCGTCCCGTTCGTCGTCAAGGCGTCGGCCGAGGCGCTGAAGAAGAGCCTGACCTTCAACGCCCACTGGACCGAGCAGGGTCTGCTGGCCAAGCGGCGGATCAACATCGGCATCGCTGTCGCGGTCGACGGCGGGCTCATCGTGCCGGTCGTCCGGGATGTCGACGGGCTGTCGATCAGCGGCCTCAACAAGGCCATCGCCGACGTCAGCGAGCGCGCCCGCGCGGGCAAGCTCCGGGTGGACGACTTCGGCGGCGGAACCTTCACCGTCGACAACACCGGCTGGCTCGGCACGAACATGGTCATGCCGATCATCAACGTTCCCGAGGTCGGGATCGTCACGATGGACCGGATCACGAAGCGGGCCGTCGTCGTGGAGACGCCCGAGGGCGACGTCATCGCCATCCGGCCGATCATGAACATGGTCCTCGGCGTCGACCATCGGGCGAACGACGGCGCGGGCGGGGCGGGCCTGCTCCGCGACATCAAGGCCTGGCTCGAAGGCGTCGGGCCGGACACCGCGATCTACTAGCCGGTTCAGGCCCGATGTCACGCGAGCTCCCGATGTTCCAGCCTCCCGACGGTGGGCACCGGCATGGGCGCGCGGAGCCGATCTCGATCGCGATGGGCGGTGGCGGTCTGGTGGGGCTGCCGGCAACCGACGGGTCGGCGGCGCTGCGCCGCCATCCCGACTGGATCAAGGCCAGGATCCCCGCCGGTGAGACGTACCAGGACCTCAAGCGGCTCCTCCGCGGCCTCAACCTCAACACCGTCTGCGAGGAGGCCCACTGCCCCAACATCGGGGAGTGCTGGGATCAGCGAACTGCCACCATCATGATCCTCGGCGATACCTGCACCCGGGCCTGCGGCTTCTGCAACGTCAAGACCGGCAAGCCCACCTGGTTCGACGACGACGAGCCGCGACGGGTCGCCGAGGCCCTGGAGGGTCTCGGGCTGGAGCACGTGGTGGTCACCTCCGTCGCCCGCGACGACCTCCCCGACGGCGGCGCGTCGGTCTTCGCCGCGACCATCCGGCAGCTCCGCTCGAGGATCCCAGGGATGGGCGTGGAGGTCCTGATCCCGGACTTCAATGGCGAGGAGGCGCCCCTGCGCGCGGTCATGGAGGCCGGCCCCGACATCCTCAACCACAACCTCGAAACGGTGCGGCGGCTCCAGAAGCCCGTGCGCAAGCGGGCGAGGTGGGATCGGACGCTGGGCGTCCTCGAGCGGGCGAAGGCCTACGCCGCCGAGTACGGCCACGACGTGCACACGAAGAGCTCGCTCATGGTCGGCCTCGGCGAGACGCGCGTCGAGCTGACCGAGGCCTTCGAGGCCCTGCGCGAGGTCGACTGCGACATCCTGACGATCGGCCAGTACCTCCGGCCCTCGCTCAAGCACCTGCCGCTCGAGCGCTACTACCATCCCGACGAGTTCGCCGAGATGAAGGCCGAGGCGCTGGCGCTGGGCTTCCGGCACGTCGAGTCCGGGCCGCTCGTCCGCTCCAGCTACCACGCCCGGGACCAGGTCCCTGGCGCCGAACTCAAGGCCCTCCGCCGCCGCCAGGCCACGCTCGACGCCGACGGCCGCGTCATCCCGCTGGCTGGCTGATGACGCTCCACGCGAACCATCTCCCGCTCGCAGGCTGACCGCACGCCCCGCCAGTGGCGCGACAGTCCAGCTGGTGATGGGATCTCCGCTCGCCGTTGGCATGCGAGTCCACCCGGGCTGGCCAAAATCGGGGCGCCCGACGCTCTGGCGACTTCCTACGGGCGTGTCGAGCCAGTAGTTGAGGCATTGCTCGACGTGGACTGGACCACGAAGCCAGCGAATTGGATTCGTGGCCGTACCTTGGATTCGCGGCCGTACCGCGGCCCTCCGCGGTACGACGCCGCGGGATAGGCCACCCGACGGAACTGGCTCACACCACCGCTTGGCGCCGCGACACGAATCGAACCCGAGTTGGTTCGAGCTCGGCCCAGACCAGGGCCGGGCCCGGCCACCGAGCCGTCCCGGTGAGGGAGGCGATGGCGTCGGCCGGATGCGCCGGGTAGTCCGAGGCGAGCTGCCTGGCGAATTCCCTCCCGATCGCACGCGTGGCAGCCGTGGACCGGACGATGAGCAGGCGCGTCGGCTCGGGTGAAGGCCCGAGGCGCCCCCAACCATCCCAGGACGGCAGCGATGCGACCTTCGCCGGGAACCAGCGGAGCAGTTGCTCGAGGCGTCGAAGGTCCGATTGAATCTCGGTCGCGACCAGGCTGCCGCTTCGTTCGTCGTGCAGCACGACATCGATCCAGCCTCGCGACGGACGCCGCACGGCCACTTCGGGAAAGGCGCGCCATCGGGGCTGCAGTGATGCCAGGAGGGCTTCGAGGATTCGCGCCTGGTGTCGGTCTCGAATCGCCGGGCCGGTGTTCGGGTAGAAGCGCGCGCTGAGGTCTGCCCCGAGAGCCGCCGAGAGCTTGGCGTACGTGTCGAGTGACGGACGCTCCCGCCCCTCTTCGAGCCGGCAGAGGAAGGACAGGTCGATGCCCGCCGCGTCGGCAAGCTGCGTGCGGCTGACCGCCGCGTCCTCACGCAATCTCCGGATGTCCTCGGCCAGACCGCGATGGAGGCGCGTCGCCACGCGCCGAGCCTCGGCATGCTGCTTCTGGTTGGCCACCGACGAAGTGAAACAGGCCTCACGTATCGAACGATTATCCGCCAGCCTCGCTGGATTCCCGGCTTGCATCGAGCTGGTCACGCAGTCCAGGCGGAAGCGACGCCTGGCTGTACCGCCGGTGTGCGAGTCCACCAAGCGGGCATCGCCTCTCCTATCCGAGCCATCCACCCCTTGTCCACTCGCCTGGTGCGCCAGCGACCTTGCCAAACCACGACCCGGACTGGACCCCAGGTCCAGGCGCCGCGTCGGGGCAGGTCCCGACGAGAAGTTGGGGGTCGCACCCCGCGCCGCACCGCACCGCTCCGCCCCGCTCCGCCCCGCTCCGCCCCGCTCCGCCCCGCTCCGCCCCGCGCCGCGTCGGGGCAGGTCCCGACGAGAAGTTGGGGCTCGCACCCCGCGCCGCACCGCGCCGCGCCGCACCGCGCCGCGCCGCACCGCGCC
>JACQEH010000217.1 GCA_016200675.1 Chloroflexota bacterium
CGGCGCTTCTCGATGATCGCGAGCGGCGCGTCCAGGAGCTCGGCGAACGTCCGGGCCCGCTTCGCAAAGCCGAGGTCGGTGACGACCACGAGGTCCTCGAGATGCTTGTGCTTGAAGTAGTTGGACAGGATGTGGACCGCGGTCAGCTCGTCGACCGGGATGTTGAAGAAGCCCTGGATCTGGCCCTGGTGGAGGTCCATCGTCAGCATCCGGTCGGCACCGGCGACGGTGATCATGTCGGCCACGAGCCGCGCCGTGATCGGGACCCGCGGCTGGTCCTTCTTGTCCGAGCGCCCGTAGGCGTAGTAGGGGACGACCGCCGTGATCCGCCCGGCACTGGCCCGCTTGAAGGCGTCGATCATGATCAGGAGCTCCATGATCGAGTCGTTCACCGGCCGGCAGGTGGGCTGGATGATGAAGACGTCCTTCTCCCGGACGTTGTCGAGGATCTTGACGAAGATGTTCTCGTTGGCGAACTGGAACGCCTCGAGGCGGCCGGTCTCGGCACCGAGGTAGCGGGCGATCTTGCGGGCGAGGTCCGGGTTCGAGTTGCCGTGATAGATCTCGAACTGGTCCGCGTACACGGAGGGCTCCTTCCGCTCGCCGGGCCCGAGCGCGACGCCTAGACGCCGCGCTCCGGAGCGTTGTCGCCGCGGTTGCCCACGTCGCCCGCTGCCGGATCGTCATTGTCGCCCGCCGCGCGCCCTTCTGCCAACCCCGGCCGGAAGGCCGCGATGGCGACGACGCGATCGCCCTCGTTGAGGCGCATCACGATGACCCCGCGGGCACCCGACGAGTAGCGGTTGATCGAGCTGAGCTCGGTCCGGACGACCTGCCCGTGGGCCGAGATCAGGACGAGCTCCTCGTCCAGCTCGGTCACCTGCTGGACGGCCGCCACGACGCCGGTCTTGCGGCCTTCCAGGGCGATGAGGCGGACGCCCTGGCCGCCGCGATGCTTGACCCGGAACTCGCCGAGCTGGACCCGCTTGCCGTAGCCCGTCTCGGTCAGGACGAGCAAGTCCGCGCCGGGCTGGACGACGCTCATCGAGACGACCCGGTCGCCCTCCTTCTTGAGGAGCCGGATGCCGATGACGCCGGCCGCGTCGCGGCCCATCGCCCGGACCTCACTCTCGCCGAAGCGCGCCAGCATGCCCTGGGCAGTCGCGATGATGACGTCGTCCTGTCCGGACGAGACGTCGACCCAGGCGAGCTCGTCGTCCTCGTCGATCGTGATCGCCCGGATGCCGGTCGCCCGGACCCGCTCGAAATGCTCGAGCGGCGTCTTCTTGATGATGCCCCGGGTCGTGGCCAGGACGAGGTAGCTGCCCGGCGCGAAGTGGGGCAGGGTGATGGTGGCCATGGGGACCTCGCCGGCCTCCACCTGGACGCCCGGCAGGTTGATGATCGGCATGCCCTTCGCCTGGCGCGACGCGTCGGGGATGGCATGGACCTTGGCCGAGAAGACGCGGCCGCGGTTGGTGAAGAAGAGCGCCCAGTCGTGGGTGTTGGCCACGAGGAGGTGCTCGACGGCGTCCTCCTCGCGGGTCACGTGGCCGATGATCCCCTTCCCGCCGCGGGCCTGGCGACGGTACGTGGCGACCGGCTGGCGCTTGATGTAGCCCCGGCCGCTGATCGTGATTACCACGTCCTCGTCGGCGATGAGGTCCTCGTCGGTCAGCTCCCGCGAGGCATCCTCCTGGACGCGCGTCTTGCGCTCGCCGGCGTACTTGCGCTTCAGCTCGATCAGCTCGTCCTTGATGATCGCCAGGACGCGGGCCGGGTTGGCCAGGATGTCCTCGAGCTCGGCGATGAGCTGGATGACCTGGAGGTACTCGTCCTCGATCTTCTTGCGCTCGAGGGCCGCCAGCCGGGCCAGGCGCATGTCGAGGATCGCCTGGGCCTGGCGCTCTGAGAGGTCGAAGCCCGTCATCAGGTTGGTCTTGGCGGCGTCGGTGTCGGCCGACTCGCGGATCGTCTTGATGACCGCGTCCAGGTTGTCGAGGGCCTTCTTGAGGCCCTCCAGGATGTGGGCCCGGTCGCGGGCCTTGCCCAGGTCGAACTCGGTCCGGCGGCGAACGATCTCGCGGCGATGGTCGACGTGGTGCTGGAGGACCGACTTGAGCGGCAGCGTCTGGGGCTGGCCGTCGACGAGGGCCAGCATGTTCATGTTGAAGGCGAGCTGCATCGGGGTGTGCTTGAAGAGGTTGTTCAGCACCTTGTGGGGATTGAAGTCGCGCTTGATCTCGATGTAGATCCGCATCCCGTCGCGATCCGATTCGTCGCGCAGGTCGGCGATGCCGTCGATCCGCTTGTCCTTGACCAGCTCGGCCATCTTCTCGAGGAGGGTCGACTTGTTCACCTGGTACGGCAGCTCGGTGACGATGATCGCCATCCGGTCGCCGCGGACCTCCTCGAAGGCGCATTGGGCGCGCATCACGACCCGGCCGCGGCCGTGGGCGTACATCTGGCGGATGGCGTCGATCGTCTCCCACTCGCCGCTGATCGAGTTGCGCTGGCGCTCGAAGCGGAAGATCGTGCCGCCGGTCGGGAAGTCGGGGCCGCTGACGTACTGGCAGAGGCCGTCGGAGGTGATGGCCGGATCGTCGATGAGGGCGATCGTGGCGTCCACGACCTCGCCGAGGTGGTGGGGCGGGATGTTGGTGGCCATCCCGACGGCGATGCCGGAGCTGCCGTTGATGAGGAGGTTCGGGAGCTTCGCCGGAAGGACGGACGGCTGCTTCTGGGTGCCGTCGTAGTTGTCCTCGAAGTCGACCGTCTCCTTGTCGATGTCGGCCAGGAGCTCTGCGGCGATCGCCGTCAGGCGGGCCTCCGTGTACCGCATCGCCGCCGCGGCATCTCCGTCGACCGAGCCGAAGTTGCCCTGGCCGTCGACGAGCGGGTAGCGCATCGAGAAGTCCTGGGCCAGGCGGACGAGGGCGTCGTAGAGGGCGACGTCGCCGTGGGGGTGGTACTTGCCCATCACCTCGCCGACGATCGCGGCGCACTTGCGGAAGGAGCTGGTGGCCGAGAGCCCCATCTCGCCCATCGTGTAGAGGATCCGGCGGTGGACCGGCTTGAGCCCGTCGCGGACATCCGGCAGCGCACGAGCGACGATCACGCTCATCGCGTAGTCGAGGTACGAGACGCGCATCTCGTCCTCGACGAGGATGTTCCGGATGGCGCCGATGTCGTCGGTCACGTGTGGGGGGCTCCTTCGATCAGGTCAGGGGTGGCTCGGGCGTCGGCTGCCCGAGCGGGAGGGTGCTGAAGCGGGCCGCCGTGGCCGCAGCCGGCGAGGTCGCCGGGGCTCCGGGCCGCCGACGAAGGCCGTCGAGGCCGGCCCGGATGCGGATCGCGTCGTCGAGGTCCAGCTTCGGCAGGGCGTCGCGGATGACCCAGGCACGGTAGCCATCGCCCGTTGCCGCGGCCGTGGCAGCCTCGCCGTCCAGGGCGGCGGTCGTCGCGGGTCGATCCACGGCCGCCATCGATCGATATGCCCAGGCGAGGGCCTTCTGGACATCGGGCTGGTCTTCGCCGATGAGCTGGGCAAGGAGCTTCAGGCCGTGCGCGGCGACCTCCGGCCGCCGGCCAGCGGTGCGATCGATGAACGGGATCGTGGCGATCGTCGAACCGACGAGGCGGCGTTCCCAGCGCGACGGCGAGAAGACCAGCTGCTCGAGCTCCGCCCACCGGTACGGCTCCGCCAGGACGCCCCGACCCACCGGATGGGCGAGGGAATCCACGGTGATCCAGTCGGCTGCCTCACGCCCCGCTCGACGCAGGAGCTGCCAGCTCCGCTCCGTCTCACGGGCCAGCGTGACGTCGAGGATCCCGAAGGCGAACCAGCGCGCCTCGAGCACCGGTTCGCGGAGGAGGCGGTCGGCGGCGAGGAGGAGGGCCGTCGGCGAGTCGTTGCGGGTCGCGCCACGGAAGCCCTTGCGGAGCGCCGTCAGGAGCGGCGTGCGGACCCCGAGGGTCGGCCCGATGTCGGGGGCCACGAACTGCTGGCCGGCGAGGTACGCGGGATCGGCGAGCGCGGCCAGGGCGGCCCGCAGCCGCACCCTCAGCTCCTCCGTGTCCTGCAGGTGTTCGGCCAAACCCCGGCCCAGGGCGACGGCGAGATCTCGTCGTTCGGCGATGAATGCCTCGGCGCGCTCGGTGCTGGTGCCCGGGCCGCCCGGCGAGCTTCGGGCGGGCTTGGGCGGCACTGCCGCGATCATCGGTCCACCCTGACGGGTGCATCGGCCGAATCGAGCGCATCGGCTTCGTCGGCCGCCGGACGGAGTCGGTAGCGAGCCTTGAGCTCGGCCAGGCGCTCCGGGGGCGCCGCCATGTAGGTCCCCTCGGCGGTGGCCAGCAGCTCGCCGGTGGCGGCATCCATGATCCGGCCGGCCGTCCGCACGAGACGCCGGTTCGGGCTCGTGACGGATCCTTCGGCCCGCAGGCGCCGGCCGACGGGAACCTGTCGCTTGAAGTCGACCGTCATCCGGGCGGTCACGCCCCACGTGTCCTGCCCGATGACCGACCAGGCCATGACCTCGTCGAGGATGGTGCACAGGATTCCGCCGTGGGCGACGCCGTCCCACCCCTGGAAGGCGGGATCCAGGGTCAGTTCCGTCCAGCAGCCGCTCGCATCGGCGTGCAGGACGAGCCGCAGGCCGCGCTCGTTGAGCTCACCGCAGGCGAAGCACCGATGGGGCTCGAAAACGAACCGCCGGCCCCTCATCTCCACGGCCGGGCGGAGATCAGATGTCAAGGTTCCGGACCTTCCTGGCCTCGCTCTTGATGAAGTCCTTGCGGGGCCCGACCTTTTCGCCCATCAGCATCGTGAAGATCCCGTCGGCGAGGGCCGCGTCTTCGATCTCGGCCCGCAGGAGGAGCCGCGTCTCGGGGTTCATCGTCGTCTCCCAGAGCTGGTCGGCGTTCATCTCGCCGAGGCCCTTGAAGCGCTGGACGGACAGGTTCTTGACGTTCATGTCCTTGATGATCCGGTCCCGCTCGGCCTCGGACTGGGCGTACTTCGTGACCTTTCCCGTCGAGACGCGATAGAGCGGTGGCTGGGCGAAGTAGAGGTAGCCCGCTTCGATCACCTGGGGCATGAAGCGGTAGAAGAAGGTCAGCAGCAGCGTCCGGATGTGCGCCCCGTCCACGTCGGCGTCGGTCATGATGATGATCCGGTGGTAGCGGAGCTTCGAGAGGTCGAAGCTGTCGCCGATGCCCTCGATGCCGGCACCGAGGGCGATGATCAGGGGCCGGACGTTCTCGCTCGCCACGATCTTGTCGAGGCGGGCCTTCTCCACGTTCAGGACCTTGCCCCGAAGCGGCAGGATCGCCTGGTTGCGCCGATTCCGGCCCTGCTTGGCCGAGCCGCCGGCCGAGTCACCCTCGACGATGAAGAGCTCGCTCCTTGCGGGGTCCCGCTCCTGGCAGTCGGCGAGCTTGCCCGGCAGCGACAGGCCGTCGAGGGCGCCCTTGCGGATGACCAGGTCGCGGGCTTTCCGGGCGGCCTCGCGGGCGCGCGCCGCGGTCAGGCACTTCTCGATGATCCGCCGGCCGTCACCGGGATTCTCCTCGAGATACTGGGTCAGGCTGTCGGTCACCGCCGCCTGGACCTGGCCCTTGACCTCGGCATTGCCGAGCTTGGCCTTGGTCTGGCCCTCGAACTGCGGGTCCGTCAGCTTGACGCTGATGACGGCCGTCAGGCCCTCCCGGACATCGTCGCCGGAGAGGTTGCCGTCGGCGTCCTTGAGAACCCCCGCCTTGTGGGCCCAGTCGTTGAGGGAGCTGGTCAGGGCGGCCCGGAAGCCCGTGACGTGGGTTCCGCCGTCGACCGTGTTGATGTTGTTGGCAAAGGCGAGGACGTTCTCGGTGTAGGTGTCGTTGTACTGGAGGGCGACCTCGACCGCGGTCGCGCCCACCCGTCGCTCGACGTAGATCGGGCGCGGGTGGAGGACCTCCTTGTTACGGTTGAGGTGCCGGACGAAGGACTGGAGCCCGCCTTCGAAGTAGAAGGAGCGCTCCCGGTCGCTGCGTTCGTCGATGAGGGTGATCCAGACACCCTTCGTCAGGTAGGCCGACTCGCGGAGGCGCTGGGCGACGGTCTCGAACGAGTACTCCGTCGTCTCGAACATCTCGGGGTCGGCGTGGAAGGTGGTCCTGGTTCCTCGCCGGGTGCCCTGGGGACCGACCTTCGCGACCGCCCCGGTCGGCTTGCCGCGGACGTACTCCTGGGCCCAGACGAAGCCGTCGCGGGCCGACTCCACGCGGAGCCGGTCCGAGAGTGCGTTGACCACGCTCACCCCGACGCCATGGAGGCCGCCGGAGACCTTGTAGCCGCCGCCGCCGAACTTGCCGCCCGCATGCAGCACGGTGTGGACCACCTCGAGGGCGTCCTTGCCGGTGGAGTGCTTGCCGACCGGAACGCCGCGGCCGTCGTCGATGACCTCGACCGAGTCGTCGGTTCGGATGGTGACCCGGATCGTCGTCGCATGGCCGGCCATCGCCTCGTCGATCGAGTTGTCGACGACCTCCCAGACGAGGTGATGAAGTCCCCGGACATCGGTCGAGCCGATGTACATGCCCGGCCGCCGACGGACCGCCTCGAGGCCTTCGAGGACCTGGATGCTGGCCGCGGTGTAGTCCGACCCGGCGGCCTTCCTGCGTCGGGGCGTCGGCGGCGCGGCGTCGCCCGGACGGGCCGTGGAGTCGGTCACGCGGTTCCTCCCATCAGGCGCTCGTACAGCCGCCCGAGTTCCTCTTCGCTGAAATAGTCGATCACGATCCGCCCGCCGCGTCGCGAACGGGCCAGGCGGACCTTCGTCCCGAGCGCCCTGCGGAGGTCTTCCTCCACGCGCTCGAGGTCGGGGTCCGCCGCTCGCGCGGCCGGCGGCCTGGCCTCCCGGGGCGTTCGGAGACGGCGCACGAACTCCTCGGTCTGGCGCACGGAGAAGTCCTGGTCGACGACGGTCTCGAGGGCTCGCGCCTGATGCTCGACGTCGAGTCCGCCGATCGCCCGTCCATGGCCCTCCGTGATGCGCCCATCGGCAATTGCCGACTGGACCGCTGCGCTGAGGTCGAGGAGGCGCAGGGTATTGGCAACCGTGGACCGCGCCCGTCCCACACGGGCTGCGAGGTCTTCCTGCGAGAAGCCGAACTCGTCGATCAACGACCTGTAGGCATGGGCCGATTCGACGGGGTCGAGGTCCTCCCGCTGGAGATTCTCGACGAGGGCGAGCTCGAGCTGCTCCCGGTCGGCGAGCTGGCGGACCACGGCGGGGATCCGGTCAAGGCCGGCAGCTCGAGCCGCTCGGACGCGACGTTCGCCGGCCACGAGCTGGTAGCCATCGAGCGTCTCGGTCACGAGCACCGGCTGGATCACGCCGTGCTCGCGGATGCTCGCGGTCAGCGTCTCCAGGGCGGCATCGTCCATGCGCAGGCGCGGCTGGCGGGGGTTCGCGCTGATGCGGTCGATCGGAAGTTCGATCGAGCCACTGCCGTGCGTGGCGCGCTGCGGGATGAGCGCCGCGAGGCCGCGGCCCAGGCCCTGGGGCCGATCGCTCCGGTCGCCCATCAGGCGACCAGAACTGCGGCGGCGGAGCTCACCAGCGAGCGGGCACGGAATTCCGCGGCGAGGGCCGTGTAGGCCAGCGCTCCACGCGACTCGGGAGCGTACTGATGGATGGCCTTGCCGTGGCTCGGCGCTTCGGACAGGCGCACGTTGCGCGGGATGACCGTCTCGTAGACGCGAGCGCCCAGATGGGTGCGCACTTCGGCGGCGACCTCGGCGGACAGGTTGGTCCGAGCGTCGAACATCGTCAGGACGGCACCGTCGACCTCGAGCTTCGGGTTCAGGTGGTCGCGGACGAGGGCGATCGTGGCCATGAGCTGGGAGAGGCCCTCCAGGGCGTAGTACTCGCATTGGATCGGGATCAGGGTGGCGTCGGCTGCAGTGAGGGCGTTCACGGTCAGGAGCCCCAGTGACGGCGGACAGTCGATGAAGACGTGATCGAATCGGTCACGGATCGGCTCCAGGAGCCTGGCCAGGCGGCGTTCGCGCTGCTCCAGTGGCGCCAGCTCGACCTCGGCGCCGGCGAGCGCGATGGACGACGGAATGAGCTCGAGCTTCGGCGTTGACGTGGCGGTGATGAGGGTGGCGAGAGCGAGATCGTCGACCACCGCGTCGTAGACCGAGGTCCCGCCCGAGCGATCGACGCCGAAGCCGCTCGTCGCATTGCCCTGGGGGTCCAGGTCGATGACGAGAACGCGATCTCCGGCGATTGCGAGGTAGCTCGCGAGATTGATGACCGTTGTGGTCTTGCCGACGCCGCCCTTCTGATTGGCACAGGCGATCGTTCGACCCACTAGGTCCTCATCCGAAGATCTTTCACAAGCACGAATTCTACCATTTCCGACCCCTCCATCGCCTCGGCGGATCGTCGAACTGGACGAACCCGGCCAGGTGCGGCCGACGGATCGTGCCTCCCGGCCGGGCCTCGCACACCATCCTGGCGCCGAAGGCTCACCCGCCGGTTACGTGGTCCCACCGATCACGAGGACTGGGCACGTCAATTCCTGTCGACCGCCGGCCTGCCGACCGCCGGGCGGCGCCGGTGATTGGCGCCTCGTCTGCGCCCGCCATGCCGGCGCCCGCCGTGCTGGCGCCCGCCGTGCCGGCGCCCGCCGTGCCGGCGCCCGCCGTGCCGGCGCCCGCCGTGCGCAGGCATGTTTCACGTGAAACGGTCCCGCTCGGGGCCGGGCCGATGTCAGTGTGGGTCGGGATGCCGCAGCGGCGGCCAGGACCGCTCGACCTGTCGTTGCCGCGCTCGGCGAGCCGTGGGATACTTTGAGCGGACGCGACCCGGCCGTCCGTTCGTGGCGCACTCGGTTCCAGCTCCGCCTTCGACCCCTGGCCGGCACGCCGAGGATCGACGTCGCCTGATGACCCAACTCCTTGCCGCGATCGGCGCGACGGCCGCTGCCCTCATCGAGCTGAGCCTCGTTCCGTACCTGCGGATCGGGGACGCACATCCACACCCGGTGCTGGTGTTCGGGGTGATCTGGACCATCGCCGTCGATCTGGAGGCAGGCCTCATCTGGGCCGTCGTCGGCGGAATCGTTCTCGACAGCCTCGCACCGCGACCACTCGGCGCCTCCGCCTTCGCCCTGGTCTCGGCCTTCGGCGCAGCCGTCCTGATCGCCAGGACATTCATCCGAATCCGGCCACTGGCCCCGGTCATTGCCGTTCCGATCGTGAGCCTGATGTACTCGATGCTCCTGTTTGGCCTCACCGCCGCCATTCGTCCCCCGGTCCCGCTGGCCGACCCGATCGCCGCCTTCATGCCCGGGGCCGCCTACGATGCCGTCCTGGGTCTGCTTTTCGGCCCGCTGGTCCTTTCGATCAGGGACCGGTACCGCCCTGAGGAGCGGGTCGGCTGGTGAGCGCTCGTACGACGGGCCTCGCCGAGCAGCAGGCGATGCCGGACAGGTCTCCGATCCGTTTCCTCGTCTTCGGCCTCGTCGTCGTGCTCCTGTCGTCGATTCTTGGCGTCCGGCTGTTCATGCTCCAGGTGGCCAACAACGTCCACTTTGCTGCCCTTGCGGAAACGAACCGGGCCGTCGATCAGGCCGTCGCCTCGACCCGTGGCGTCATCTACGATCGCAACGGCCTGCCACTCGTCTCCAACGTCCCGTCATACACCGTGAAGATCAGGCCGGCTGACCTTCCCGAAGACCGGCGCGCCGACGTCGTCGCCCGCCTGGCGGCCCTCCTGAACCTGAACCCGGCGGACATCAACATCGCCATCGACGCCAACCCTGGCTCTCGCTTCGACCTCGTCCGGATCGCGACCAACGTCGACGAGAACGTCGCGAACTTCATCTCGGAGTCCCAGCTCGATCTCCCAGGAGTCGAGGTCGTCGTTGAGTCCCGCCGCGAATACGCGACCGGGCCACTCCTCTCGCAGGTGGTGGGCTACACCGGCCCGATCAACGAATCCGAGCTCGCGGCCCTGCGGGCCGAGGGCTACCTGCCGGACGACCTGCTCGGCAAGACCGGCGTCGAGGCCGAGTACGAGGCCCAGCTTCGCGGCACCTACGGCGTCGAGAAGGTGGAGAAGGACGCGACGGGTCGCAAGCTGCAGGTCCTCCAGACCGTGACGCCGCCGGTCGCGGGCAACTCGCTGGACCTCACGATCGACGTCCAGCAGCAGAAGTATGCCCAGCAGGCCCTCGAGTGGGGCATGAGCACGGCTGGCCTCAAGCGCGGCGTGGTCATGGTCATGAACCCCCAAACGGGGGAGATTCTGGCCATGGTCACCCTGCCCACCTACGACAACAACGCCTTCGCCCAGGGCATCAGCTCCGCGGATTACGCGAAGCTGGTGAATGATCCCAATAAGCCGCTCACGAACCACGCCATCAGCGAGCAGTTCCCTCCCGGCTCCACCTACAAACTCGTGACCGGGACCGGCGGACTGGCCGACGGCAAGATCAGCAAGACGACGCAGTTGATCACGTCGGCATTCCTCCAGCTGGGAGCGACCAAATTCTTCGACTGGAACCGCAAGGGCTTCGGCGCCTGCACGATCCTGTGCGGGTTCGCCCACTCGAGCGACACGTTCTTCTTCCAGGTCGCCGCCATGCTCGGGATCGATCGCCTCGCCTACTGGGCGAGCCAGTTCGGCTTCGGTGCGAAGACCGGCATCGACCTGCCTGGCGAGGTGCCCGGTTCGATTCCGACGAACCAATGGAAGCTCGACACCCTGGGCGAGCCGATCTACCCCGGCGAGGTTTACCAGGCAGGAATCGGCCAGGGCTACGACGTCGTGACGCCGATCCAGCTCATCAACGCCTACGCGGCGCTGGCGAACGGTGGAACCCTCTACCAGCCCCAGCTCGTGCGCGATGTCAAGGACGCTGCCGGGAAGATCGTCCAGCCGTTTGCGCCCAAGGTCCTCCGGAAGCTCGACGTCCCGGCCTCGGTCCTCGAGACGATGCGCCAGGCGGCCCGAAACGTGGTCCTCGTGCGCCATACCTACAACCTCGTCGACCTTCCCATCGTCGTGGCCGGCAAGTCCGGGACGGCAGAGTTCGGCCTGAAGGACTCCCAGGGGCGCCTCCCCTTCCACTCGTGGTTCGTCGCCTTCATCCCGAAGGATCCGACCGTGACCGCCAAGGATCCGACGGGCATGGCAGCCGTCTCGCGCACGGATTCGGACCTCGTGGTGCTCGCCTTCGCCTACGACTCGGGCACGAAGGGCAACGTTGCCACCGAGATCGTCAAGTACTTCCTGCAGCTCCGCTTCGGGATCACCAAGGACTACAGGAACTTCAACCTCCTCGTCCGCGGCAACTTCTACCAGTCGAACTGAGCGAGGGCATGGGAGCGATCAACGCGAGGCCGGCCCGCATTGCCGATTGGACCTCCCGGTCCGTCGGGACGATCTGGCGTGCCTTCGACCTGCAGATCGCCACCTACGCGGTTGTCCTGACCCTTTTTGGGCTGGCGATGGCCTACAGCAACAGCGTCGCCGGCGGCGACGGGGCGCTTGCGACCGGCTCGGTCTTCCTTCGAGGCCTCCTCTGGACCTCGATCGCCCTGGTCGTCTTTGTCATCGCCACGGCCTTCGACTATCGCTGGCTGAAGACGCTCGCCTGGCCGCTCTATGCGCTTCAGGTCGGGCTGCTCCTCCTGACGCTCGCGATCGGCAGCGGCCTCGGCGGCTCGTCGCGCTGGATCAGCGTCCTGGGCCTCCAGTTCCAGTTCTCCGAGCTGGCCAAGATCCTCATGATCATCATCCTCGCCAACTACCTGTCGGCCAGGCGCGGCCAGATGGGGTCCCTCTGGAACATCATCGGGGCTATCGTCCTGGCCGGGCCCCCCTGGGTCCTCGTCCTGCTCCAGCCGGATCTCGGGACGTCGCTCGTCTTCGGGGCGATCGTCGTTGGCATGCTCTTCATGAGCGGCGCCAGCCTCCGCTGGCTCGGCGCGGGGATCATGGCCGTCCTGGCCGCCCTGCCCTTCGTCTGGACATACGTCCTGCTGCCGTACCAGAAGGAACGGCTGACCTCGTTCCTCAATCCCCTGGCAGACGTCCGCGGGGCCGGCTACCAGCTCTACCAGTCGCAGATCGCCGTCGGCTCGGGCGGCTGGTTCGGCAAGGGCCTCACCAACAGCACCCAGAACCAGCTCGACTTCCTGCCGGTCCAGACGACCGACTTCGTCTTTGCGATCCTCGCCGAAGAGCTCGGCTTCATCGGCGCCATGGTCGTGATCGGCCTGTTCGTGGCGCTCATCTGGCGGGTCCTGGTGGGTGGCTGGCGCTCGAAGGATCCCTTCGGGACGATGTTTGCGGCCGGCCTCGGCTCCATGCTCGTCTTCCAGCTCTTCGTGAATGTCGGCATGGTGATCGGCATCATGCCGATCACGGGCATTCCCCTCCCGTTCATCACGCACGGTGGGGCGTCCCTGATCAGCGTGGCAGCCGGCCTCGGGATCCTGGAGAGCATCAACATCCGGCAGGGCCGGGCGGAGTGGTGATGCGCGCCTCGGTCGAGATATGACCGGTCAGGTGGACCTTCCGTCGCCGAGGACTGGCGACCGGACCCGGGACCGCAACGGCGGGAGTCAGTCCGTGGTGATCGGGAGCCCATCGCCCTGCCGAACCGGGCCATCCAGGGCCGCAGTTCCGGGCGACGTCGACAGGGGCAGGCCGGCCGGCGCCTCGGTGCGACTCAACCGTCCGAAGAGGTAGCGGTAGACGTCCCGCCCGGTCGCCGTCACGGGCAGGGCCAGGATCGCCCCGAGCAACCCCCCGACGGTGCCCCCGACGATGAGGGCGAGCATCACCACGCTCGGGTGGAGGTTCGTCGCGTCACCCTGGATCTTGGGGACGAGGAAGTAGTTCTCGACCTGCTGGATGCCGAGGTAGAGGAGAAGCGCCGCCGTGGCGGCCTCCACCCCGGCCGTTGCCGCGATGAGGACGGCGGGGATGGCCGCCAGGATCGGGCCGATGATGGGCAGCAGCTCCAGGAGCCCGGCAATGACGGCGAGGAGCACGGCGAACCGCACGAAGATGGGATCGACGAACGTCCCCAGGGCGGCCAGGCCGACGAAGGTCGCGATCCCCACCACGCCGCCCAGCAGGACCTGGCCCCGGATCCACGAGCCGAAGACGCGGCCGACGATCTCGATCACCTCGTCCACGTCCGTCCGCCACTCGACGGGGATCGAGGCATCGAAGGAGCGCATCAGCCTCGGCTGGTCCTTGAGCAGGTAGAACGCCCAGACCGGGATGATGAGGAAGGCGAGGACGGTCGTGACGATTCCCGTGGTCGCGCTCAGCACCGGGAGGAGCACGCCCGGATCGAACCCGACGTCACCGGACGAGATCCGGCCCAGCCACTGGTCGACCGCATCGCGAAGGGGCGCGGGCAGCTCGAGCCCGCGATAGACCGCGCCGAGGCGCTCGAGCTGGGTCCGGAGCTGCTCGACGAGCCCCGGCAGGTCCGCCGCGAACTGGCGGATCTGGTCGATCAGCGGCCGGAGCATGAGGTTGAGGCCCTCGACGACGAGGAAGCCCACGACCAGATAGATGAGCAGGATCGCGATCGGCCGTGGCAGGCCCAGGCGGACGAGCCGTTCGATCGGCGGCGACACGAGGTAAACGAGGAGGAGGCCCACGATGAACGGCCCGAGCGCGTCGCGGCCGGCGAACAGGATCGCGGCAAGGACCGCCGCGGCAATAGCGAGCAGGGCGACGCGCGGGGACACCGGGGGAAGCCGTCGAACGCTCTCGACCATCCTTCCGGCAGACTAGCACCGCGATGGACGTTCCCAGGCCCCGTTCCGAGCCGTCGGCGGACCCGGGTGAGCACCCCGGGGGAGCCCGCCGGGTGAGCACCCCGGGCCCCGCGAATCCGACCGCCGAGGTCCGGCAACGCTGGCGCCTCGTCGTCAGGCGCCCGGCAGGTCCGCCCGGAGCGGCCCCAAAGGAACTCGTGGCCGCCTGGGAATCGGGTCTCGCCGCCAGCGGTCTCCCCGTGGCCGGCCTGGAGCAGCCATCCGGCCGGCCGCGGATCGCCTTCGGCGCTCCGCTCGGTGCGGGCATCGCCGCCGAGCGCGAGCTCATGGAGGTCTTCCTCGTCGAGCGTTGGCCCGTCGCCCAGGTGCGCGCCGCCCTGGCGACGGCGCTCCCGGCCGGCCACGAACTCGTCGACCTCCACGATGTCTGGCTCGGCGAGCCGCCGCTGACCGGGCAGGTCGCCGCGGCCGACTATCGGATCACCGTCCGGGCCGTCGACGGGCGTGAGCTCGACCGCGCCTCCCTCCAGGCGGCGTCGGACCAGCTTCTCGCCGCAGCGGCGCTGCCGCGCACGAGGGACAAGGGTGGCCGTCCGATCGCCTACGACCTCCGTCCCCTCGTGCTTGCCGCGACGGCACTGGCCGTCGACCCGGACGGCCGGGCCGTGCTCTCGATCAGGACGAGCTTCGATCCCGAGCGCGGCGTGGGTCGTCCCGAGGAGGTCGTCGCAGCGATCGGAGAACTCGTTGGGCGGCCCCTCGAAGTCGCGAAGGTCGTGCGGGAGCGGCTCCTGCTCCGTCGCGAGCTCTGACGACGGTCGCGAGGAGATCGCGAGGCGACCTCGCCGCGGAATCGCTGGCGATCGCATGGACACGAAAAGTGGCGGGCACGCTGGCCAAGCGGGCACGCTGGCCAACGAACGACCGCGCCGGTCACGTGGGCCCCGCGGGGGCGCGCTCGCGAACGCCACGATGTCCGGAAGACATCGTTCCGGAGGCAAGGCGCCCGGAAGGCCCGGCCACGTGCGCCCCGCGGGGGCGCGCTGGCGAACGCCACGATGTCCGGAGGACATCGTTCCGGAGGCAAGGCGCCCGGAAGGCCCGGCCACGGGTCCACACGATGCGTGGCAGTCATCAATCACCCGCGGACGGGTCGCAGCGGCGGTGGTTTGGGGCGGAGATAATGCCTTGAGGCGGGGTTCGATGCCTGAGTGACATCGGCACGGGTCAAGCCCGTCCTGCCGAGGTCCGACACGGAGTCGTGTCGCGAGATTCGATGTCTGCGGCGCACCGACCGCCCGAGCCCGACCTGGGTGAAGGTGCGTTTGCCGGTGAGCTGCTCGGCGAGCATCGGGGGCCCGGTTTCGTGTCGCCTCGGGCGCCATCCGCTCCCGGCGGCTGCGGTGGCGTGGCGGACGCCGGGTCCGAGTCGGCCGGACGTTCGCCTCGGCGGAAATCCGGTGGAGAGTCCGCGCCCGCGATCTCCAGACCCTCACGCTCGGTGAGCAGCACGGCAAGGTGGGTGTGCATCCCGCCGGCATAGGTCGACGTCACGAGCTCGACCGCCCGGTCTCGGATGGCGTACGGGATGCGGTCGGCCGGTACCCGCTCACGGTAGCCGTGGATCAGGCCGACCGACCCGGCGGTCCGATACCGGCAGAGCAATCGACGGACCTGGCGAAGCGACGGGCCGAGAACCCGGGCCGCCTCCTCGGCCGTCAGCCCACCGGTCGGGACATGGTTGAGCACAGAGAGGTGCTGCTGCGCTCTGGCGTCCACGTTGATCATCTCCTTCGTCTTGTCCATGAGATCGAGGGTGACAACGTCGCTGTCCTCGTAGCCCGGACAGAATCGCTGGCCGGCGACACCGCCCGGACCGTCGATTGACGCTCGGAAGACCTCGCCGTACACTCCGCATTCGCGCCTCGACACGTTCGGGGTGCCTGTCCCTTTCTCCAGGCCGCGGTCGTACCACCGCGCGACCGCCAGCCACGTCCGCAGAGGATCCATGTACGCAGTCATCGAGACCGGCGGGAAGCAGTACCGCGTCGAGGTCGGCACCGAGCTCGAGGTCGAGCTCCTGGAGGTCAACCCCGGCGACGCCATCACGCTCGATCGCGTGCTCCTCGTGGCCGACGGCGAGACCTCGGCCATCGGACGGCCGATCGTCCCGAACGCCAGCGTGGCCGCCGAGGTCGTCCGCCAGATGCGCGGCGAGAAGACGATCAGCTTCAAGTACCGCCCCAAGGCCCGGAGCCGCGTCAAGAAGGGCCATCGCCAGGAGCTGACACTCCTTCGCATCAGCGACATCGTCCTCGACGGCCACAGCGCGGCCGCCGACGCGGCGAAGGCCAGCGAGGCCAGGCGCACCGAGCGCCAGCGCCTCGAGGAGGCGGCCCAGCGCCAGGCAGCTGCCGACGCCGCGCTTGCCGCCAAGCTCGCGCCCAAGGTCGAGAAGGCCCCTCCGGCCGACCGGCAGTCGAAGGCGAAGGCCAGCTCGAAGGCGCCGGCCCAGACCGCCGCCAAGCCGGCCGCGAAGGCCGCGCAGGCGAAGGCCCCCGCGAAGTCCACGCATGCGGCCAAGGCCGACGCGCAGACCACCAAGCCCAGCGCTGCCGAGGCGAAGGCGCCGGCCACGGCCGACGCGAAGCCGAAGAGCGGCCGCAGCACCAAGAAGGACGGGTAGTCGAGATGGCCCACAAGAAGGCCGGCGGCACGTCGAAGAACGGCCGCGACAGCGTCGGCCAGCGCCTCGGCATCAAGGCCGGCGACGGCCAGCTCGTCAATGCCGGCGCGATCATCGTCCGCCAGCGGGGCATGACGTTCCTCGCCGGCAACGGGGCCGGCCTCGGCGACGACTACACGGTCTTTGCGACTGTCCCCGGCAGGGTCAAGTTCGAGTACGCAACCAAGGACAAGAAGCGCGTCCGAGTCATCCCGGTCGAAGCCGCCGTCGCGGCCGAGGCCTGACCGAGACACGCCGGAGCGGCGACCACCGGCGGGGCAGCGTGACCCCGAGCGGACGGCACCGAGGAGAGCACCAGTGAAGCCCGATATCCATCCCAAGTACGTCAAGGCGACGGTGCACTGCGGGTCCTGCGGGACCGAGTGGACGGTCGGCTCGACTCGCAACGAGCTCCGCGTCGACGTCTGCGGCAACTGCCACCCGTTCTTCACGGGCAAGCAGACCATCATCGACACGGCGGGCCAGGTCGAGCGGTTCCAGAAGCGTCTCGAGCGCCAGGTCCGCGCCGGCTGACGACCGCCCGTCGGTCCCCTCACCATCGGCAACGGCCGACCCGATCGGGTCGGCCGTTAGACTTCTGCGCATGGCACGGTTCAGCTACGGCGGGCAAGCCCTGATCGAAGGGGTCCTCATGCGCGGGCGCAACGCGATCGCGGTCGCCTTCCGCCACCCCGACGGGCGCATCGTCTGGGCCTCCGAGCCGCTCAACAGCGGACCCCACGGCTGGCGGCTGGCCACGGCGCCGTTCGTCCGCGGCCTGGTGGTCCTCTACGAGACGCTCGTGATGGGAACGCGCTGGCTGATCCGGAGCGCCAACCTGCAGGCCGCCGACGAGAGCGGCGAGGGCGAGCTCGGCAAGGGGTCCGTGGCCCTGATGCTCGGCCTGACCCTGGTCCTCGGCGTGGGCCTCTTCTTCATCGTCCCGCTGGTCCTGGCCCAGGCCGTGACCGGCAACAGCGGGAGCTGGGTCCAGCACCTCATCGAGGGCCTGGTCAAGGTCCTCCTGTTCCTGGGCTACCTGACCCTGATCTCGCGCGCTCCCGACATCCAGCGCGTCTTCCAGTACCACGGCGCCGAGCACATGAGCATCCACGCCCTCGAGGCCGGCGAAGCGCTGACGACCGCCAATGTCCGCCGCCATCCGACGGCCCACCCCCGCTGCGGCACGGAGTTCCTCGTCGTCCTGGTGGCCCTCTCGATCGTGGCCTTCGCCCTCGTCGGCAAGCAGCCGCCGCTGGTGGGGATCGCGAGCCGGGTCGTCCTCATCCCGGTCCTCGCCGCGGTCGGCTACGAGGTCCTCCGCTGGGGCGCCCGGCACCGCGCGAACCCGCTGGTCGCGGCGGTCATGTGGCCCGGGATCCTGGTCCAGAAGATCACCACGAAGCAGCCGTCTGACGACCAGATCGAGGTCGCCATCGTCTCCCTCGAGCAGGCCCTCGAGGCCGATGGCGAGAGCGTCCCGGCCGACTCGGACCGGCCCGATCGGGCGCCCCTCGACCCGGTGGCCCCCCGCGCCGTCCCGGCATGAGGTCGCTCCAGTGAGCGACCTCGACGACAAGCTCGCCGACGTCGCGGCCCAGTACGACGAAATCCAGGCCCAGCTGGCGCGGCCCGAGACCAGCACGGACGTGGACGCCATCCGCCGTCTCGGGCGGGAGCTCTCGCGCCTCGAGCCGGTGGTCGAGGCCTATCGGCGGCTGCTCGAGACGCGGGCCGAGCTGGCCGGGGCCCGGGAGCTCCGGGACGGCGATGCCGATGACGAGATGCGGGCCATGGCCCGCGAGGAGATCGATCGCCTGGAAGCCGACGAGACCCGCCTCGTGGAGGAGCTCAAGGTCCTCCTCCTCCCGCGCGATCCGGCCGACGACGGCAACGTCATCCTCGAGATCCGGGCCGGCGCGGGTGGCGAGGAGGCGGCCCTCTTTGCCGCGGAGCTCCTCCGGATGTACCTCCGCTACGCCGAGCGCCACCGCTACAGGCCCGAGGTCATGAGCCTCCACGAGACAGGCATCGGCGGGGTCAAGGAGGCGATCGTTGAGATCGTCGGCGACGGGGCCTTCTCGCGCCTGAAGTTCGAAGGCGGGACGCATCGCGTCCAGCGCGTTCCGGCGACGGAGTCGTCCGGGCGGATCCACACCTCGACGGCCACGGTCGTGGTCCTGCCGGAGGTCGAGGAGACGGAGATCCACATCGACGAGGAGCGCGACCTCCGGATCGAGGTCAAGCGCTCGTCGGGGCCCGGCGGGCAGTCCGTGAATACCACGGACTCCGCGGTCCGGATCACCCATATTCCGTCGGGGCTGGTCGTCGAGATCCAGGACGAGAAAAGCCAGCACAAGAACAAGGCCAAGGCGATGGCCGTCCTCCGGGCCCGCCTGGCCCAGGCCGAGAAGCAGCGCCAGCGGGCGGCGGATTCGGTGGCCCGCCGCTCGATGATCGGGGCCGGAGATCGGTCCGACAAGATCCGGACCTACAACTTCCCCCAGGATCGGGTGACCGACCATCGGGTGAACGCCGATCTCTCGAACCTGCCCCGGGTGATGGATGGGGAGCTCGATCGGCTCATCGACACGCTCATCACGACCGACCAGGCGGAGCGGCTCGCCGACTTCGTCGAGGCCGCCCCGGGCGCCTGAGCGGCCGATGGCCACCGTCGGGCTCCTCCTCCGCGACGCCGTCGAGCGGCTCCGCGCCGCCGGCTCGCCGTCGCCCCGACTGGACGCCGAGCTGTTGCTGGCGAACGTCCTCGGCATCGACCGGACCGGCGTGCTGGCTCATCCCGACGCTCCGGTCGGGGACGGATCCGCCGGGCAGTTCGCGGAGCTCCTGGACCGGCGGGCGGCCGGCGTGCCGGTGGCCTATCTCCGCGGCGTCCAGGAGTTCATGGGCCTCGCCTTCGCGACGGACGAGCGGGCCCTCATCCCGCGCCCCGAGACGGAGCTCCTGGTGCAGCTCGCGGAGGCGGACATCGCCCATCGCCTGACCTCGGCGCCACGGCCCCCGGGTGCGCCGGCCATCCGCGTGATCGACGTGGGCACCGGCAGCGGGGCCATCGCCGTCGCGCTCGCGGTCCGGCTGCGGAGCCGGCGAATGCTCGACGAGGTC
>JACQEH010000222.1 GCA_016200675.1 Chloroflexota bacterium
ACGTGGAGCCAGAGGCCTTCGGCCGCGGCCACGTCGGCCAGCTCGCCGATGGCGTCGACGCTCCCCGTGTTCGTGGACCCGGCGACCGCCGCGATCGCGATGGGGGTGAGGCCGCCGGCCCGGTCGGTCGCGATCGCGCCGGCCACGGCCGGGCCGCGCAACCTGAAATCCTCGTCGGTGGGCACCGTGACCAGCGTCTCCGGCGGGAAGCCCAGCTCGTCGAGCGCCCGCCCGATCGAGAAATGGCTCTGGTCGCCGCTGTAGACGCGGAGGCCTTCGAGTGCCCGGCCGCGGGGCGGCGCGTCGAGGTCCCGCAGGACCGGCACCTGGGCGTCCCGGACGAGGGCCATCCCGATGAAGTTGGCCATGACGCCGCCCGAGGTCAGGATCCCGAAGCTTGCCCGGTCGTAGCCGAGGAGGTCGCACAGCCAGCGGACGACTTCCTCCTCGATCGTCGCCGCGATCGGGCCGGCGTGCCAGATGTCGACGCCCTGCTGGGCGAACTGGCTGAGCACCTCCCCCACGATGGAGGCGACGAGCGGCGGCGGCGTGAAGTAGCCGAACGAGCGCGGGTGGTAGGCGCTGACCGTGTGGGGCGCGATGCGCGTCCGGAACGCCTCCAGGAGCTCCACCAGCGGAGCGGGCTCTGCCGGGGCGGGCCCGGGTTCGCTGGACGGCCCGAACCACGCCGCCCGGAGCTCCTCGTAGGCCGTGCCCTCGCCCATCGCCCGGTCGAGGGCGTGGTCGTAGAGGTAGTCGAGGCCGGCCGCCCATGTGGCGGCCCCGGCGTCCTCGAGGGCCGCGCGGGAGCGATCCGGATCCCGGATCCCGATCAGGTCCGGCTCCGGGTGCCAGTCGAAGGACGCCCCAAAGTCGGCGGGCACCGGCGGGCGGGTCGGGGCGGCTCGCGGATCACGCGGCTCTGGCATCGTGGCGATGGTACGGGAGCGCCGGCCGGGCGCGACGGCGGCGCCGTGGATCGGCATACTCGGCGGCGTTCGGCGTTCGGCGTTCGGCGTTCGGCGTTCGGCGTGCGCAGGCGGAGGCAGTCGGTGGCGGATCGGCGGACGGTCGTGTTCTTCCCCGAGGGGGCATTCGGGCCGACCAACAACTGCGTCGGGATCGGCCGGGTTCTCCAGGGGCTCGGCCATCGGGTGGTCTTCATCGTCGAGGAGTCGTTCGCCGGGACGCTCGAGGCCCAGGGTTTCGAGGAGCGGTTGATGCGGCTCGCGCCGCCGCCCGCCACGCCCGAGGTTCCCGGCCAGTTCTGGATCGACTTCATCCGGGACACGGCCCCGATCTTCCGGAAACCGACGATCGAACAGCTCGGCGCGTTCATGGCGCCGACCTGGCAGGCGCTCATCGACGGCTCGAAGTACGTCGACGCGCGCCTCCGCGAGATCATCGACGAGCTGCGGCCGGACGTCGTGGTCGAGGACAACGTGGTGGCCTTCGCGGCCCTGCCGGCATCGGGCGTGCCGTGGGTCCGGATCGTGTCCTGCAACCCCGCCGAGATGAAGGACCCGTCGATCCCGCCCTTCTCGTCCGGCTACGCGGCCCGCGATCGCTCGGCCTGGCCCGCCTTCCTCGAGGAGGTGGATCGGACCCACCGCGAGATGTGGGCCGACTTCGACGCCTTCGTCCGCCAGCACGGGGCGCCGGGCCTGACGTGGACCGCCGGCGGCCCCGACTTCATCCACGAATCCCCGTGGCTGAACCTCTACTCGTACCCGGCCGAGGCCGACTACCCACGCGAGGTCCCGCTCCGGCCGACGTGGCACCGCCTCGACTCGACCGTCCGATCCGCCGCCCAGTCGTGGGAGCTGCCGGCGTACCTGCAGGACGGCGAGGGATCCCTCCTGTACCTGTCGCTCGGGAGCCTCGGGTCGGCCGACGTCGGGCTCCTCCAGCGCCTGGTGGACGTCCTTGGCGCGACCCGCCATCGGGTGATCGTGTCGACGGGTCCGCTCGGCGACCAGGTCACCCTCCACGAGCGGATGACGGGTGCGCCGTTCCTGCCCCAGCCGGCCATCCTGCCGACGGTCGACCTCGTGATCACGCATGGCGGCAACAACACCGTGACCGAGGCCTTCCATCACGGGAAGCCGATGATCGTCCTGCCCCTCTTCTGGGACCAGGTGGACAATGCCCAGCGCGTGGACGAGCTGGGGTTCGGCGTTCGCCTCTCGACGTACGGCTTCGCCGCCGAGGAGCTGGCAGCGGCCGTGGAACGCGTGCTCGGCGACACCGCCCTTGGAGCCCGGATGGCGACGATGGCGGCGCGGATCCATGGCGCGTCCGGCACGGTCCGGGCAGCCGGGTTGATCGAGCGGGTCGCCGCGACGGGGGAGCCGGTCACGGCCCGTTGACGGACAAGCCCGGTAGCGGGGTCTCGGGTCCCGGGTTCGGGGCCCCGGGGTCTCGGGGTCCCGGGCTCGGGGTTCGGAGCTCGGACCTGGGTCGCGGCCGCGTTGCGCGGCGTCAGGCGGGCTGGCGCTCGATCCGGCGTTCCATGAACACCCAGTGCTGCTGGAGCTCGGTCGGGATCTCGCTCTCGGAGTACGGGGGGATGTCGACGAAGCCTGATGAGCGATACAGACGATGGGCCGGGAGCATGAACTCGGCGCTGTCGAGCCGGACGGCACGATAGCGAGCGGTCGCGGCGTCCTCCACCAGCCTCTCGAGCATGGCCCGCCCAACGCCGCCCCGCCGCCCTGCAGGCCGCACGTACATCCGCTTGATCTCCGCGGTATCCGCTCCGATGCGCCGAAGGGCGGCGATGCCGAAGGCAGCGTCGCCGTCGAAGGCGAGCAGGAGCCGGCCGTCGGGCGGCTGGAATTTCGCGATCGTGACGAGGTCGTGGTCCACGACCGGTTCGACCGGCATCCGGAATCCGAACCGCGCCTCCAGCTCATCGTTGCCCCAGCGGAGGTACTCGAGCCAGAGCGCTCGAACCTGCGGCAGGTCGACCGGAAGCACGGCGTTGCGAATGTCGAGCATCGACTCCTCGAACTGCGGTGCTGCCAATCGTGCCGCATGTGCCGCCCTGTCGGAACCGCGTTCGCGCCGTCCGGCCGCTGCCGGCCCCATCGAGCGGTAGGATCGACGGGTGTCGACCGAGCGGATCCTCGCGATCGTCCTCTTCGTCCTCTCCGGCGTGATGCTCCTGCGATTCGGGCCCGCCGCCGTCGGTGGCTGGCGGATCTACGCCGGCACCGGCCGGCGTCGCCAGAGGGACGCGACGGCGCGGGTCTCGTTGGCTCCACCCGACGTCGCCGATCGCGCGGCTCTCCTGGAGCCGCTTGGCTATCACCCGCTGGGGGTCACGAGCCTGGACCTGCCCGACGGCGAGCGGTTCGCCTGGATCGTGGCCGCCGACGATGGCGACTCCTACGCGATCATCGTCCCGCGCCGCGGATCGTTCGCCTTGACCGGGATCTACTCGGCCTGGCGGGACGGGATGTGGCTGGGCACGTCGCATCCGCGTGGGGAGGCGGCCGATCGGCCGAACCTCCAGATGCGATCCGTGTCGACCACCCTGGAGGACGCCGTCGCCTTCCATCGCGAGGCGCTCGAACGGCTGCGCACCGTGCACGGCGACCCCCGCCCGGTCCACGCGATGGCGGACATGCTGGCCCTCGACGCCGACTACCGCGAACGCTTTGGCGGGAGCCGGCTCCGGCCACTGACGATGCGGCTCATGACCCCGGCCTTCCTCGCGCTCGGCATGCTGGCGGCCTCGATCGCGGCCTTCCTCGCCGCCCCGCGCTGATCACGCGGGGCCGGCCGGGTACCGGAACCCGTCGGCCCCGGCGGTCGAGCCGCGTCTCCGGTAGAGTCCGGGCGCCGTGACCCAACCAGAGAAGCCGGACCAGGGCCGCCCCGAGACGGAGTCGTCGACCGCTCGTGACGTCCTCTACAAGGGCGCGCCGCTGGATTCGGAGAAGGGTCCGGGCCTCGGCTGCTTCTGGGCCCAGGTGGTCCTCCTCGCGGTCCTGCTGGCCCTCACGCCGCTCAGCGTCGCCTGGGCGTGGCCGACCTCGCTCAGCGCGGTCCTCCTGGTCGCGGTCCTGGTCCTCCTGCTCTTCGCCGGCCAGACGGTCATCTTCCTCCTCCGGCTGGTGGCCGCGGACCGCCGCGCCGCCGGCCGTCGCCGGCCCCTGGCGAGTCGCACGCCGACCGTCGGGGAGATCGAGGAGCGGGCGGCGACACCGGGCGCCGGGTCGCCCAAGGCAGCCTCGACGGCGCCGCCCCCCGCCGAGCCGGACCCGTCGTCCGGGGGTGGCGGCGACGGCGTGCGAGAATAGGTTCCGGCGCCGCGATCCGGCGCCACCGCTGCGCCAAGGGAGGAACGCACGCCCCGTGCCCGTGCTCGCGACCTACTTCTCCGTCCGTCGCGGCCGCGACCCGTTCTTCAAGTTCTTCATGAAGACGATCTTCCCGCGCCAGGTGAAGGAGTACGAGCAGAAGTACGGGATCCGGTTCCTCGGCTGGTACAACGTGGCCCACGGCTGGGACTTCGACAACGTGATCCTGCTGGACCTTCCGGACTACGCCACCCTCGACCGCCTGGAGGCGGATGAGAGCGTCCGCGCCTTCGGCCATCGGGCCGGAGAGTGGATCTTCGAACGCCACCACTCGATGTTCCTCCGGGAGCGAATGGGCCCGGACCTCGAGTTCCATGGGTAGGAGGATGTGATGGACCGTCAGCGAAACGATCTCCTCGCCGAGATGGCCCGCGACGCCGCCCTGGAGCGCTCGGAGTTCCTCGTCCGCGCCGGCGAGCAGCTGGAGCGCTTCCTTCACGACCAGGCTGGCCGCGTCCGGGAGCTCGGCGGCGTGACGCTCATCGACGACGATCCGGACTACCTCGCGATCGCGCCCGACGGCACGTTCCGGAGCCGCAGCCGCGCCTTCGACGAGACGACGGGCGAGTGGCAGTCGGAGACCGAGATCCTCGAGACGGGCGGCGAGCTCG
>JACQEH010000225.1 GCA_016200675.1 Chloroflexota bacterium
AGAACGCTCGCCGCGAGGGCTTCTGGCCCGCCGCTCTCGAGCAGGAGGACGGCCCGCCCATTGCGAGCCAGGAACGGGGCGGCGGCTTCGAGGGACCGGCGGAGCGCCTGGGCCTGCCAGCTCCAGGGCGCCCGGATGGCGGGCCCGGCGAGCGCCTCGAGGGGCAGCTGGCCGGCGGCTTCGCGTCCGAGGGCCCAGGCCGTGCCGTGGTACGCAGCGGCCAGTCGCTCCTGGCTGAAGCGCAGTGGCGGCTGGCCGAGGAGGAGCCGGATGCGGGGCGCGGGCGGCGTCCGGCCAGGCTCCCGCAGGACGGGGTCGGCGGCCAGCGCGGCGAGCACGCCCGGTGTCGCGAGCCTGGCGATCGCCGTTGCCGAGCCTTCACCCAGGCTCCGCAGGTCGGTTCCCATCCGCGCCTCGAGCGGCCCGATGGCCCCGCTCTCGATGCGCTGGACGAAGGCGCGGACCGTCCGGAAGCCCTCCTCGAAGGCGAGCCACGGGTTGCGCTCCCGGAACGGATCCGGGATCGGCGAGCGGACCGCTCCTCCGCCGATCCGGATCGTTGGCATCCGCCCCGGCCCGGTCCCGAGCCGGCTTGCCGGCAGGACCGCGTGCAGGAACGCCAGACGGAGAGCTGCCTCGACGGGCGCGGCCCGGAGCTCGCCCTCGATCCGGTCGAGGATCGCGGCCAGTCCGACAAGCTGGCGGTCGGAATGGAGGTCCAGCATCGCCTCCGCCAGCCGATCGGAACGATCGGGGGCCGGGAAGCGCTCCCGGAGGACGGCCCTGACAGCGGCGGCCCCGACATCGGCCATGGCCCGCGCGTGGTCGGCGTCGTCGGGCGGCGCCTGGCGCTGCTCGAGGCCGCCCCGCAGGTCGCGGCAGATGGAGCAGCGATAGGCCTTCCGGACGAGGCGCGGCACCGGGCTCCCCTCGGCCGGCGAGCCGCCGAGCGCCGGCCCCGACTCGGGAGCGGGTGTCCCCGCAGGGCCGGGCTCGCCCGCGAGAGCGGAGGCTCCGCGAGCCGCGGCCGTCGAGCGGGCTCGCCGCCCCGGACCGCCCGTCGACGCCCAGCTGAACTCGTCGGCGACCAGCACGCGATCGCACGTCGCGCAGCGGGTCGCGAAGGTCGCCCCGATCGAGATCTTGAGGCTCGAATCCCCACGCGGCGAGGCGCTCAGGGTCGAGAACGCCGCATCCAGGTGGCGCAGGTCCGGGGGACGCAGGACGATCTCGGCCAGGAGACGGGTCAGGGGACTTGTCTCGAGGCTGATCGCGCGACGCTGGCGATCGATCGCCGCCCGGGCAATCCACCCGCCGCGGCCGTGGAGGTCGGCCACGATGTCCCCCGGGGTGGTACCCGCCTCGAGGCGTGCGATCACCAGGTCGGGCGGCGGCGGCGGAGCGAGGCGCTCGAACGCCGGCATCGTGAACCCGGGCTCCGCCCGGGAGAGCAGGGCGCGTCCGACCATGTCCCGATTGTCGCAGACGACCACAGGCGAGGGCCGCAGACTCCTGGCTCGGCCGCCGCGGGCCCTCGATCGCGCCGCGCGGCACCTCAGCGGTTGGGCGTCAGGCGATCACGCCTCGTCGAGGTCGTCGGTCTCCTCGACGAACGCCTCGTCGGTGGTGTCCTCGGGCGGCAGGACGCGATCGAGGTCGACCAGCTCCTCGTCCTCGACGTCGTCCTCGAGGTCGTCCTCGAGCTCCTCGTCCTCGCGGACGAGGGTGCCCTTCGTGTACGGCCGCAGGTCGGTCGACTTGGCGGCCGTCGGGAAGCTGACCTTGCCGTAGTTGCGAGGGTCCTGGTAGATCTCGCGGATGATGATCCGGACGTCGACCGCGCCCAGCGAGGTCACCCCCGCCGAGTACTTGTTGCCGTCGGCGATCAGCTTCAGGAGGCGGGCGGCGACCCGCGGCTCCACGATGCCGATGCGCATGCCATTGCTCATGGCGATGAGGCGGTTGCCTTCGGGCTGCAGCTCGACCGCATCGCCCGGGTTCACCTGGGCGAGCTTCCGCGGGTCCGGCAGGTCGATGAGGTGGGCGAAGCCGGTCTTGCCGGTCTCCTCGACAAAGATCCGGACCGGCGCCTTGCTGCCGTCCTGGGCGGGCACGGTCCGCTCGCCAGCGGCGACGAGGAGCGTCTTGAGGCGATCGATGTTGCGCTCGGCGATGCGGTTCGTCGGGTCGAGCGCGAGGGCGGCCTGGTAATGCTCCCGGGCGGATCCCAGCTCTCCCTGCTCCCAGAGCGCCTTGGCCAGGCGGTTCTCCGCCTCGGCGTCGGCGCCGAGCTCGAGGAGGCGGCGATTCGTGTCGGCGGCCTCGGACCACTTGCCGGCGGCGGCGTGGGCGATCGCCTGCTCGGCGAGCTGTCGCTTGAGCCGCGTCGCGGCGACGGGGCTGGTCGCGTTGTCCATCTCGGAGAAGGTCACGAAATCAGGTTCCTTTCGAACGGTGCGGAGCGGCGGTCGCGAGCGGCCGCGGGGCGGTCTGCAGAGGCGGGGCGGCGGCCCGGCCGTCGGCCGGGGACGCGGCGAAACGCCCGGTACGGGGCAAGGCTTTGTAGCACCGGGACCGCCGGCGGTCAAATGGCCCCTCGTTCCAGGGGTCAGGTCCGGGGCGGGCAGTTCCGACCCCGGGGGCAAGGGCTAGGGCTTCGGGCCCACGTTCAGGCCGGACAGATCGGC
>JACQEH010000229.1 GCA_016200675.1 Chloroflexota bacterium
CGACCGTCCCGGGGTACGCCCCATAGGTCGAGTCACGCTTGAAGAGGAGGGCGTTGAGGCTCGTCTCGACGAGGTCGTTCACCGCCACGACCTCGACGCCCGGCGCCCGCTCGATGATGGCCTTCAGGGATTGCCGGCCGATTCGGCCGAAGCCGTTGATCCCGACGCGTACGGTCATGGTGGAAACCTCCACAGGGGGACCTTGAAGCCGCTCCGCGCGGTCGGTCACGCCCTTCTCGACGTGCGTAATTCGAACACCACGAGTCTAGCAGAGGGCTTCGCGGCTTCCTCTGAGGCACGGCCCGGATTGGCGGGCCGGATGTCCCGAATCCCGGTCAGCCCCGGAGGGCAACGAGGGGCACCGCCCCGAGCAGCCCGACGTCGTCACCGAGCTCCGCCGGGGCGATCCGCACCCGCGTCCGCGGGATCCGGAACGCCCAGGCCTCGACGGCGGCGCGAGCCGGTCCGAGGAGCCGCTCGCCCTGGGCCTGGGCGATGGCCCCGCCGAGGACGATGGCTTCGGGGTTGAAGGTGTTGACCAGGCCGACCAGGAGCTGGGCCACGGCCCGCCGGCCGGTCTCGATGATCCCGCTCGCGACGGCATCCCCGGCCTCGGCGACCTCGGCGATGTCGAGCGCCTCCAGGGGGCGCGGGGCGATGGCCCGGGCCCGTGCCGCCAGGGCCGGAGCGTTGCCCCGTGCGACCGCCTCGGCCGCGATCTTCGCCATCCCGGCACCCGACGCAATCGCCTCCACGTGGCCGACGCCGCCGCAGCCGCAGACGGGACCGTCCAGGACAACGGGAATGTGGCCGAGCTCCCCGGCAACGCGGTCCGGGCCGCCGTAGATCCGGCCGTCGATGACGACCGAGCCGCCGACGCCCGTGGAGATCGTGAGATAGAGGAAGTTCCGGACGCCGCGGGCGGCCCCGAAGGTCATCTCGGCCAGGGCGGCGACATTCGTGTCGCGCTCAAGGGCGGCAGGCAAGCCCATGGCCTGGGCGATGGGATCCCGGAACGGCACGTCGATGAAGCCGGGGCCGAAGTTCGGCGGCTCGATGAGGATGCCGCTGCGCGGGTCGAGGGGCCCCGGGGAGGCCAGGCCGAGTCCGGCGATCGAGCGCCGCGTCGCTGGATCCACGCGGTCGGCCGCTGTCCGAAGCTCCTCGACGCAGGCGCGGATGACGGCATCGGGACCGTCGGCACCGGGCGTCCGTCGCTCCGACCGAGACAGGATCTGGCCGGCCGGCGTCACGACCGCCGTCCGGATTCGGGTCCCGCCGAGATCGAGGGCCAGAACGGTCAGGGGATCGGTCGCCACGGAAGCGAGGATAGCGCCCGGCCGTCGGTGGGGACGGCCGGGCGCGGGAACGGCCAGGGCCGGAAACGTCGAACCCCCCGCCGGTGATCCGACGAGGGGTTCAAGGCTCAGGGCGCGGTGGCGTCAGCCGCCGATCTTGAACACCTTCGTGCCGCACTTCGGGCAGGTGCCTGAGAGCGCCGGCTTGCCGTTCTTCATCGTGATCTGGACGGGGTTCTGGACTTCGACTTTCATCTTGTCCTTGACGCAGTAGGCCTGGGCCATGGGTCCGTTTCCTCCTCGGGCTCTGTGCTCCCCGGGGCGTCCGCCCGGAGCCGCAACGTTGACTACATGCCGAGCGACGGTCGCCAGCGATCCGTCCCGGCTTCGACCTTCCGGCGGTCCATGCCCGCGAGGATCCGAAGGGCTTCGAGCCCCGTCTCCACGCAGGCTGACTCCGCTGCCTGTTTCGCGTCACCGGCCACGAAGTCGCCGGTGGTCCGCTGGGCATATACGGCGCACACGACCCCGGCTCGACATCGAGCCAGCCCCGCGAGCACCAGTACGGCCGATGCCTCCATCTCGAAGTTCATGACGCGCTGGCGCGCCATGTCTGCTGCGAGGTCAGGGTATCGGATGGGAAGCTGCGGGATCGGGCGTCCCTGCGCACCGAAGAAGCCGGGCGCGGTGGCCGTGATCCCCACGTGATAGGGGTGGCCGAGGCGATCGGCCGCCTCGACAAGGGCGGCGACCGCCTCGTAGTCGGCGACGGCTGGGTAGCCGTCGGAGACGAACCACGAGGTCGTGGTCTCGAGCCGGACCGATCCGGAACTGATGCACAGGTCGCCGGGCTTGATCTCGGGCTGGAGGGCACCGCTCGAGCCGACCCGGATGAAGGTCGGCCGCTCGGTGATGGCGAGGATCTCGGCCATCACGATCTCGACGTTGTCGGCGCCGATGCCGGTCGAGACGATGGAGACCCGGAGGCCCTGGTAGGTGCCCGTGACCGTCGCGAACTCGCGATTGCGGCGCTCGAGCTTGATCGCGTCGAGCCGGCTGGCGATGCGGGCGGTTCGATCAGGGTCGCCGGGGAGGAGGATGTACTCGGCCAGTTCGCCTGGGCCGAGATCGATGTGGTACTGCCGTTCCCCGACGGGGAGTGCGACGCGGCTGTCCGCGTTCGGCAAACCGTGCTCCCCCTGTGCGTGGCGCCCACCTCGCGGCGCGAGGCTCGGGCAAGGGTAGACGCGTGCTCAAACGAGCGTCAAGTTGCCTCCTCCCGTGTTCAGGGCCTGTTGTCGGCGTCGATGGGCCGGTCAGCGGCGCCATGGCACCCGGCTCGCGCCTGCTGGCGGCCGGCGCAGGGTCGCAAGGCGCCCGATCACGACGGCGATCAGGCGCCGATGGGCCGCCCGCCGGCGGGCGACGGTGAGTCCGAGAGATGCTGAGGCGAGCACGAGCAGGCCGACCATGCCCGACACGCCCGGCTGGACCTCCATCCCGCCGGCGAGGCCGGCCGTCGTCGATCCGTGTGTTGCCACGTTCGCGTTCGGCGGCCCGCTGAGCGTGGCAGAGATCGGCACGACCTCGCCGAGATCGCCGAGACGGACCAGCCCGGCCGGGTCGGCGACAGCCAGGCGATAGCCCGACCCCGCCGCCTCGACGAGACCCACGACGCCGACCGCATCCCCCACCCCGATGAGCTCGCGGAGGGACGCGGCCTGGCCCTCAAGCCGGACCACCCCGACCGCGGTCCCGTCGTCGAGGGTCATCCCCTCCCCGGTGATCGCGGCCACCAGGCCCCCGACGCGGACGAGGCCGCCGACGTGGTCGACCAGGGCGGCGAGGTCCACGACCGGAGGCGCGCCTGATGATCCCGCACCCACATAGGCCGTTCCGGGAGCCGGGTCGCCACCGCCAATCCCGTCGCCGAGGCCCGGCGTGCTCGCGGCACCCGAATCCGCGCCCACGCGGGTCGGTCCCACCGCCACGTCGAACGGACCGCGCGGGGTGATCGCCCAACGTCGATCCGTCGCGGTCGGGTACGGACGTCGGACGATGCCGACGATCGTGGCCGACCGGCCGGTGGTCAGCGCCGTCGAGGGGATGCTGCTGCCCTCGAGGCCGGTCACGAGGAGGCTGCTCGCGCCGACGCGCACATCGGCACGCCACCTGGCGCCGAAGCGGGTGACGCTCGTGACCGTGCCGGCGATCCGGACGAGCTCCCACTCATCGGCCTCCCCGGGCGACAGGGCCAGCGCCGCGGGGGCGAGCACAACGCGCGTAGCCGTGACCTCGATCGTACGGGCCCGAAGCCGCGGCGCTCCCCACGCCCGGGCCATCGTGCCGGCGGCGCGGATCCGGGCGCCCGACGCCGGGGCGGCGACGTCGGCAGGCAGAAGGACCTCGACAGCGCCGCTCGCGTCCTCGATCACGACGAGGCGCCCGTCCGTGTCGAGGAGCCCCGCGCCCGCCGTCACGATTCCGATCACCGTGACCTCGGCGTCGACCCTCAAGACGGCAGCGGCGATCGTGAGCAGGGGCGCCGTTCCCGAGTTCCCCGCGGCCGGGTTCGGGTCGGTGGACGAGCCGGGCGAGGCGCCCGCTCCCGGTTCGACCGGGGCGAGGATGTCGGCCCGGTCCCGGAGCCAGATCCGATACCCGTCGAGGGCACCTTTCCTCGAGGCATGCTGGCCCACGATCCCCACGAAGCGGTGGGCCGCGCCGGCGCGGAGGTCGGCGACCGTGATCCGGCTGGACGCGTCGGCGGCGACGCGGATCGTCGTCCCGGCGCCGTCGCGGACGTCGATGCTGATGTCGCCGCTCGGGCTCCGCCGAGGCGCCCCGACCTGGGTGCCGGCAAGGACCACGAGGCGACCCTCGATGCTCTCGCCGAGCTGTCCGGCGCCGATGGCGAGGGGCGTCGGCAGATCCGCCCTGCCGATGATCGCCAGGCCGCCGGGGGCGGGCCGGATCTCCAGCTGGCCGTAGGGAGCGGCAAGGGTGCCGGCAACCCGGACCTGGCTGCCGCGCACGGGCCCGGCGGCGCCATCCGGGAGCCGGACCGCAACTCCCGCGGCCCCGTCACCGATCGAGATGACGGGCGGCGCGCCGACCCGCCCGGCCTCGGCGATGATTACGCCGATCACCGTGACGAGCGTGCCGGCCGGCCGAAGGCGCGCGTCGGTGATCGACAGGACCGGGGGTGGCGTCGGACCCGGGGTCGGGGTCGGCACAGGTGTCGGCGTGACCGTCGGGCTCGGGGTCGGCGAGGGCGGAGCGGTCGGCGCCGGGGTCGGTGCGGGCGACGTGCTCGGCATCGGGGACGCGGTCGGAAGGATGGTCGGCACCGGGGTCCCGGTCGGAACGGGCGTCACCGTCGGAGCTGGGCTCGCGCTGGCCGTCGGGGCGGGGGTCGGGGTCGGCGTCGGCGTCGGATCGGGGAGGATCTCGAGCTCGCCGGGCAGCGTCGCGTTGATCCGATACCCGCCCGTGGCCGTGCCGCTGCTGTCGCGCTGGCCGACCGGACCGGTGACCGTGACCGACGTCCCGGACGGGACGGACGCGGCTCCGAGTGCTGCCGGCCCCACGATGACCCGGACCGGGCCGGAGCCGTCGTCGACCAGGAGGCCCAGGCCGTCGGCGAAGGCCGCCGACGCACCCGAGGTGACGCCGCTGATCGTGACGCGGATGCCTTCGAGCGCCTCCCCGATCGCGCCGCTGGTGGCGAGGGCCGGAGCCGGGATCGTGGCCGGCCCGAGGTCGACGATCGCCGAGACGGCGACGCGGATGGTGCGGGCGCCGTAGCGCTCATCGATGGTGCCGCTCAGGCGTACCGCCTCGCCCGCGGGCATGGTCGTCCCCGGTACCGCGTCGAGGTAGACCGCGATTCCGGCGGTGCCGTCCTGAACCGTCCCGACGCGACCCGCTTCCAGCGTCGGGAGGTCCATGGTCAGGATCCCCTCGATCGTGGCGGTCGAGCCGTCCGGCAGGCCGCGGGCATCGACGATGGGGATGACGACCGGGCTCGGGCTTGGCGAGGGCGTCGGCGTCGGCGACGGGCTCGGCGTCGGCGTCGGCGACGGGCTCGGCGTCGGACTCGCTGTCGGCGCGGGCGTCGGCACGGGTGTCGGGACGGGTGTCGGCGAAGCCGTGGGCGAGGGAGTGGCCGCCGGCGTCACGTCAGGCGTCGGCGCCGGTGTCACGTCAGGCGTCGGCGTCGGCGTCACGTTAGGCGTCGCCGCTGGCGACGCGGTCGGGGCCGGGCTGTCACTCGGCGCGGCCGACGGCTCGATGGACGGCGTCGCGGTGGGAACAGGAGTGTCCGATGGCTGGAGGCTCGGCTCGATCGTCGGCGTCGGCGCCGGCGAGGTCGAGGGCTCCGGGGATGCGGTCGGCGCCGGCGTGTCCGAGGGAGCGGGGGTCGGGACGCTCGTCGGCGTGGCCGACGGTGCCGGCGCAGGAACCGGCGGCGCGGCGAGGTTCTGCGGGTTGGGCACCGCCTGGGCGAACCAGTCGGCCGCGTTGCTGTTCGTGTCGATCGTGTTGCCCGCCAGGCCGCCCGGTCGGCGCTCCACGCTCTGGCTGGCGGGGGGCGCGGCGGCGGGCGTCCCCTCGACGAAGGCAGTGGTGGCATCGCCCCAGCCGATGGCGTCGATCGGCGCGCCGCCGACCGTGCGGAGCACGACCGCGCCGCCGGTCGCCGCGAATCCGCCGCTGTAGGTGGCGTCGGCGATGGCGGCATACACGCCCGAGGTGTTGGCGATGAGCAGGTGCTGGCCGGGGCCGAGGATCTTCGTCGACGTCCACGTCGCCTTGCGCGTCACCGTCCCGCCCGTGGACGTGACGTACACGACCTCCAGGCCGGCGAGGTCGACGCTCGCGGCGCCGGCGTTGCCGATCTCGGCGAACTCATCGGAGGCCGATGCGCCACCGGTCTGGAGCTCCGAGAGGACGAGCGTCGATGGGGGCCAACCCACGGCGGCCGCCGGCGCGACGGCAGGTCGTGCGAGGGGCGCGACGGCGGCGAGGGCGACAGTGCTGACCGCGAGGATCGCGAAGAGTGCGGCAGCAGCCGCGGCACGAGCTCGTTCCACCGAGCGACCTCCGGGCGGGCAGGACCATCGGGCGCCGGGCGGGACGACCCGACCGTTCTACCAGCAAGGGCTCGCCGCGCGGTCACCGGCGGCTCACCGGCTGCTCACCAGCCGAGCTGAGGCACGGTGCGTCGACACGGTGGCGCCGATCCGCGTACGATGCCCACCCAGTCGCGGCCGCCCGCCGCGTTTCCCATCGAGACTCGAGGAGAACCCGTGGCCCGCGCGAAGCGCACCGAACGCGCCGATGCCCGTCGCCGCTATCGGCAGACCGTCACGGCAGACCCGGAGGCCGCGGGCCTCGATGACACCGAGCCCACCCCGACGGCCGCGGCAGCGCGCACCACGTCACCCGGGCGCAAGGCCGCGGCCTCAAGCGCCCGGCCGCAGATGGGCTTCACCGATGCCATGCGAGCCGCCTGGCATCGTCCCGACATCCGGGCCGACATCGCCGTCCTGCCGTCGCTGCTCCTTACGCGCTGGTTCCTGATCCCGCTGGGGCTCGTGCTGGTCGGCATCGTCGGCGTGATCGCCTTCCCGACGAACTACGTGAGCGGGCTCCTCTTCCAGCTCATGGTCCTGCCACCGGCGATGGCCCCGGTCTTCATCGTCGGCTTCTTCGCCAAGCGCGCCAGCTACCTGCTCGGCTTCCTGATCTCGCTCGTGGACGTCATCGGCTACGCGGTATTCGTGTACGCCGTCGTGCCGGTGCTGGCCCCCACCGCCAAGCCGGTGCAGAGCGCCCAGGAGCTCGTCCTGTCGGCCCTCGCGATCGGCCCGCTGTCGGGAATCTTCTTCGCCGCCGGCGCCGCCTGGTACCGCCGCTTCCTGACCCTCTCGAGCCGCCAGCGTATCTCCCAGCAGCGCTCCGGTCAGCAGCGCCCGAAGGCGAGCCGGCCCGCTCGCGGCTGACCGCTCCGCGGCATCGCGGTCTGGCCTCGATCTCAGCTCAGCCGCCGCATCCCGGCATGCCCGAGCTGCCGGACGCCGTCCGGACGACCAGGTCCGCCGGCCCGGTCGGCGACCTCGGGGAGCGGCCGAACCTCCCGCGCGACCACGTTCACGACCGACGATTCGCGCTGCAGGTCCCCATCGACCAGGAGCAGGGCATGGCGCCGGACGACGCCCCGGAGCCGGGCCCAGGTGTCCGGCCAGAGGGTCACGTTGACCATCCCGGTCTCGTCCTCGAGGGCCAGGAAGACCGTGCCCTTGGCCGTCATCGGGTGCTGGCGGGTGACGACGAGACCACCGATCCTCACCGGTCCCGGACGCAGGTCGGCCAAGGCAGCGTTGGTGACCGCGCCGAGGCGCTCGAGCGCCGGCCGGAACAGCGAGACCACCTGGCGCCGGGCGTCGAGGCCCACCACCGCGTAGGCATCCCCGACCCGCTCCGGCTCGCTGATCGGGGGCAGGGCAGGGGCCTCGGTCGCCGGCAGGCGCAGGTCCAGCGGTCGCCCGGCCGCCGCCGAGCGCTTGCCCGCGACGCGGGCGCCGGCCCGCAGCGACCGCCCGTCCACCCGCCCGCGTGACGCGCCGGCGACCTCGCGGAGCTGCCACAGGAGCTCCCGCCGGGGCCAGCCCAGGGAGTCGAGGGCGCCGGTCCGGATCAGCCGCTCGATCGTCTCCTCGGGCAGGCCGGTCCGCTCCACGACGTCGGCCAGCGACGCGTACGGACCCCGGGCCAGCTCGCGATCGAGGAGCTCCTGGTGCTGCTCGCCGATCCCCTTCACGAGGTGGAGGCCGAGGCGGACCCCCCAGCCCGTCGCGCTGTCGGCGGCCCAGCGCTCCCGCGCCGCCGTCATCGGGTTGAAGCAGGCCGAGCTCCTGACCGGCCGGGGCCGGGTGGCGATCCCGGCGCCCTCGGGGATCGGCTCGCCCTCGTCAGCGTCGTGGGAGCCATCGTCCCCGGCCACCCCGGCGAGGACCCAGCCCGGCTGGCCGGCCCACTCCGTGACCGTCTTCCAGGACGAGGCGTTGATGTCGACCGGCAGGACCGCCACCCCGTGGCGCTTGGCGTCGTTGACGAGGACCTCGACCGGGTAGAAGCCCATCGGCTGGGCGTTGATGAGCCCGACGAGGAACTGGGCCGGGTAGAAGAGCTTCAGGAAGCTGGACTCGTAGGCCGTCCTCGCGAACGCCGCGGCGTGCGACTTCGCGAAGCCGAAGCTGGCGAACGCGGCAACCTGCCGGAACAGCTCCTCGGCGATCTCCTCGGTCATGCCCGGCTGGCGCAGGCAGCCGTCGTGGAAGCGCTGGTGGAGCTTCTCCATCTCGCGGTTCGAGCGCCACGTGCCCATCGCCCGGCGGAAGCCGTCCGACTCCGCCGGGCTGAACCCGGCAACCTCGATCGCGATCCGCATGACCTGCTCCTGGTACAGGATCACGCCCTTCGAGTCGCGGAGCACGGGCTCGAGGCTCGGGTGGAGGTACGTCACCGGCTCGAGGCCCTGCCGCCGTCGCAGGTAGGGATGGACGGCGTTGCCCTGGATGGGCCCCGGCCGGATGATCGCGACCTCGACGACGAGGTCATCGAGGGTCATCGGCCTCGACTTCGGGAGGGTCTGCATCTGGGCCCGGCTCTCCACCTGGAAGACGCCCACCGTGTCGGCCGCCTGGAGCATGGCGAAGACCTCGGGGATCTCCTCGGGGATAGCGTCGAGGACGACGCACGTCCCGCAATCGTGCTCGATCAGCTGCAGCGTCTCGTCGATCGCGGCCAGCATCCCGAGCCCGAGCAGGTCGAGCTTGATGAGCTTGAGCTCCTCGACGTCGCGCTTGTCGAACTGGACGACGACCCGGTCCTTCATCGTCGCCCGCTCGAGCGGGGCGATGTCGATGAGCGGGGCTGCCGTCACGAGCATCCCGCCGGAGTGGATGCTGAGGTGGCGGGGAAAGCCGTCGATCCGGGCGCAGAACTCCAGCCAGCGCTCCCAGTCGCTCATCCCGACCGTGCTGCCGCCGCGCGGCTGGGGTGGTGCTTCTGGCTCGATCCGAGCGACGGAACTGTGGTCAGCGCCGCGGCCGCCGGTCCCTCCTCGGCCCATTGTGCCGTGCGGCGGCGAGGGCGGGTCCCAGTGGTTCGGCCGCCCGAGGCGATCCGTCTTCCGTGCCGGCGGCGCCACGGCCCCGGACTCGGGATCGATCGCCCGACCATCGACCAACCCCGGTGCCAGATCGGCGCCGATGACGCCGGGCGCGCCGAGCGCCCGGGGAGCCGCGCGGTAGCCCGTCCCGCGACCGGCCCGCAGCCAGGGGACGCTCGCGGGTGAGTCGCCCGGCCCGCCCTCGTCGTCGCTCGTCCCGCCCGCCCGGATCGAGGGCGGCGACTGGGGCGCCGCCTCCCACATCCCGGATGCGCTGGGGCCAGGTCCGGAGCCCGTCGGCTCCGTGGGCCCCGGAACCTGCCAGATACCACGGGGGGTGGTGTTGGGCGAGGATGCGACGCCGACTGACTCCGGATTTGTACCGTCCCACGCTTGCGGAAGGATGGATTCGGGTCTCGATGGGCCAGGAACCGTGCCTTGCACCACGGTGGTTGGTATCTGGCGAGGATCGGCCGATTCGGGCCGCGTAGCAGCGAACCCTGTCGGGGTCGCTGCGTTCTCCTCGGCGAGCCAGGCGAACGGCCGCGGGGCGGCGGGGTCGGCGGGCTTCGGCGGCTGGCGCCAGGGCGGCGGCTGGTGCCAGGGCGGCACCTTGCCGACGAGCGGCACGCGCCTGTTCAGCTGACCCATCCCGTCGATGAGGCCGTGGGCCTCGGCCCTGGCGGCTGCCTCTCGGGCCGCATCGCCGACACGAGCCGCGGCGTCACCCTCGCCCGGGCGCCGGAAGAACTCGGCGAAGCCGCCGTCCGCCTCAAGGTCCCGCCGGACCATCACGCTGTCGTAGGTCTCGAGGGCCTTCGCCACCCGGTCGACCAGCGGCCGCGGGAACCCGAGCGCGGTGCCGACCTCGCGGACGGCGGATCGGGCACGGTACGTCACGAGGTTGCAGACCATGCCCGTGTGCTCCGGGCCGTAGCGCCGGTAGATGTACTGGATGACCTCTTCCCGGCGCTCGGAGCTGAAGTCGATGTCGACGTCCGGGTACGTCGTCCGGCCCTCGTTGATGAAGCGCTCGAACAGGAGGTTGTGGCCGATCGGCTCGACCCGGCTGATCCCGAGCGTGTACGACACGATCGAGCTGGTGGCGCTGCCACGACCCTGGGCCGGGATCCCCTGCTCCTTCGCAAAGCGCATCAGGTCCCAGCAGATCAGGAAGAACTCGGCCAGGCCGGCCCGTTCGATGACCCCGAGCTCGTGCGCGAGACGGTTCATGACCGCCGACGTCAGCGGGTGGTAGCGCCGGCGGGCACCGGCCCAGCACAGCTCCGAGAGGTACGAGAAGGCCGTCTCGCCGGCCGGGACCGGGAAGCCCGGGAAGCGGTAGCGCTCGAAGCCGAGGTCGACCGTGCAGGCCGCGGCGATCTCCGCCGAGGTGGCGATTCCCTCCGCCCAGGCCCGCGAGGTTCGTGGGTCGTGGCGCCCGAACGCCGCCTCGCCGGGTGGCAGGGCCAGCATCTCCGCGCCCGACTTCAGGTGCGACTCGATGCTCGCCCGGCGGAGCTCGCCGAGCGTGTCGAGCGTCCGGCCGTTGGCGATCGCGGTCAGGACGTCGCCGAGCTCCCGGTCCTCGGGCCGGGCGTGATGGACGTCGTTGGTGGTCACGACCGGCAGGCCGAGCTCGGCGGCAAGGCCCGCCGTCTCGGCCACGAGCCAGTCGTCGTCCGCCAGGAGGTGGTGGGAGAGCTCCAGGAAGAAGCCGCTCGTGGCCGGCCCGTCGCCCCGCCCGAACAGGGCGGCGTACCGCTGTGCCACGGCGGCGGCCCCGGGCCGGTCGCCCACGAGGAGCCGCCGGGCGATCTCGCCGTCGCGACAGCCGGACAGGGCGATCAGTCCCTCCGCGTGCTCGGCCAGGAGGGCCTGGCTGAACCGGGGCACCCGCTTGGTACCGGCGAGGTTCGCCTGCGAGACGAGACGGCAGAGGCTCCGATAGCCGGCGGCATCGCGGGCCAGGAGGACGAGGTGGGGGCCGCGCTGGCGCTCGGCGATCCCGCGCAGGTCCTCCTTCACGATGGCTCGATGGCCGGGCAGGCGCGCCCGGTCCGGGCGCGGCCGGGCCGGACTGCCCTCGATCGCGCGGAGCGCCGCCTCGACGGCGACCGACGGGGTCGCGCCCCCCGCGGGCGCTCCTCGCCGCCGACGGGCGGGTCGGCGGCCCGGGACCACGACGCCGCCCGGATCCGCCGCGGCGGCATCGATGAGCTCGATCTCGACGCCGATGACCGGGCGCAGGCCGGCCTCCCGGGCGGCAGCCGCGAAGCGGACCACGCCATAGAGGCCCAGGTGGTCGGTGATCCCGAGCCCGGCCAGGCTCAGCTCGACGCCGCGCGCCACGAGGTCCTCGACCGGCGACGCCCCATCCAGGAAGGAGAAGTTGGAGTGGCAGTGGAGCTCGGCGTAGGCGGTCGGGGCCATGGCTGCAACCCGGTTGCTGGGGGCGGTCTGGGGCAGATACTATAGAACAGACGTTCGAACCTGAAAAGACCGGCCGGGCGCGCCACATCAGTCGGGGTCCTCGCGTCTGAAGGCCGTGGAACCCGACCTCCGGACGCTCCGCACCCTCGCTGTCGTCATGACGCGGATCGTCGCGATGATCCTCATCGCGAGTCTCCTGATCCTCGTCCTCCTCCCGGCAGCGCTCGCGGTCCAGGCGAAGGGCGGCTGAGTTCCACGCCACGACCCGTCCCGGGCGTCGCGCCCGGAACGCACTGGCGCCGGCCGGTCAGCGACCGGGCGGCGACCGAGTCGAGCGCCTGGTGAGCGGGCGTTCGACACACGAGCAGGACCCCGTCGCTCTGGGGGCGGCGGGGTCCTGACGCGTTCGCGCTAGGATTGCCGGAGCCACGTCGTTCGGCGGCCGGCCGCGCGACCTGCCGGCTGCACCAGCGCCTGCCGGCCACTCGCGCCACCCGGGACACCCAGGAGAGGACGACCAGCATGGAACCACGAGCCAGGGATGTCATCGGCGCCGGCCTGCTCGTGGCGACCCTCGTGGGCCTCGTAGCAGTCCTCTTCCTCCTCGCCTGGCTGGCCGCTCGCTGAGCGTCGGCCGGGAGACCATGCGGGCCGCCGGCGGCGCACCCCGGGGCGCCGCGAGAGGGCGGTCACGCGGCTTCGAACAGGTGATCGACCTGCCATCCGAATCGGTGCGCGCGCGCACCGATTCGCAGCTACACTCCACCGAACGGACCGACCGGGACCGGTCCGGCGTTCCTGGGGGAGGACCACGGTGCAGACGGCTCGACCGCGCGATGTTGGCGCGTTGGTGTTCGTCGTCGGGCTCTTCGCCATCCTGTTCCTGATCACGGTGCTCGTGCCGACGCACTGAAGCTCGGCCGGCTGCCACCTCCGGGCGAGGCGTCAGTCGTAGAGCCGCTCCAGGTGCCAGGTTCCCGTGACGCGATCGAGATAGACGAGGGCGAGCCAGCGCGTCCCGACGACCTTGAAGTAGTCCCGCGCGATCGGCTCGCGCCACCACGCCTCGTCCACCCGCCAGCGATTGCAGACCTCGACCGGCTCGCGCCGGCCGGACCAGCGGATGGCCACGAGGGAGCCACCCGCATCGACCTCGGCCTCGATCTCCGGGTGGGCATGGAGGAGCCGGGTCATCGGAGCGCCCTCGCCACGCCGGGGGCCGCCCGCACGCCGGTGGCGGTCTCCTGGCCGGCGCCGGCCGGGTCGGTGACCGGTCGCCAGGCCCAGCGACGCTCGGCCAGCGGCGCCTCGGGATCCGTGATCGCCACCCGCCGGATGCGGTCCTCGCCGTAGGTCAGGGCCAGCCGGGCGAGCTGCCACTGGAGCCGTGCGCCTCGGAGGGCCTGGGGCACGAAGAGCGGGAGCTGCTGGCCCGCGGCCGCCTCGGCCCCGGCGAGCTCCAGCTCCAGGCGGGCCACCGGCGCGGGCGGCGGTGTCCGCTCGAGACGGGCCAGGAGGAGCCGCTCGATGGCCTCGGCGTCCGCGGTGGGCTCCGGGAAGCGCGTCTCCGCGACCACCTCGGCGGGCGTGCCCGCGCGGGCGAAGGCGAGATCCAGCTCCAGGCGGACGCGCCCGCGCGCCGCCGCCAGCCCCCGCGCGGCGAGGTTCGCGGCGAGGGCCGTGGCCAGCCGGCGGAGGACGAAGCGGACCGCCTCCAGCTCCCCGACCGGCGGATCGATGGGCAGGCCGAGGAGCAGGCGCTCCGGCGCCCGGCGGGGCCGGAAGGGATCGGTCTCCTCGCCCCGTGCCCGGGCGCCGATCCGGGCCCCCTCCTCACCGAAGCGGGCCACGAGCGCCGACGCGGCGAGCCCCGCGACCTGGTCGACCCGGCGCAGCCCGAAGCGGCGGAGCCGTGCCCGGATCTCCGCGTCCGGGGTCAGGAGTGAGGCGGGAAGCGGGCCGAGGAACGCAGCTTCACCGGCCGGGGGCACGGCGAGGAGCGTCCCGGGCGCGGCGGCGGCCGCGGCGATCGTCGCCGCGAACCGCGTCCCGGCGATCCCCGTCCGGGGCGCGCCGGCCAGCGGCGCCGCCAGCGCGGCGGCGATCCGTGCCGCGAGGACCGGCTCCGGCCCCCAGAGGCCCTCGAGGCCGTCGGCCTGGGCCTCGAGGAGACCGAACGCCTGGTCGCCCGGATCGTCCGACCCGGCGATCGCCGGGCTGAACGTGGCGAGGGCTTCGAAGGCGGCCTCGACGGCCGCCCGGTCAGCCGCCGGATCCGGATCGAGGAACGTCGCCTCCGGCGCCAGCCGGTGGGCCGACCCGAGCGGCATCCCGCGCCGGACGCCGAGGGCCCGGGCCGCGGGGTCCGCGTCCAGGACCGTCCCCGCGGTCCAGGGCTGGCCGCCCAGGACGATCGGTCCCACCGGCCACGAGCCGGAGGGCCGGCGCTGCCGGGCGAGGTCGAGGAGGAGGTGCGGGCGATAGCAATGGAGGAGTCGCATGACGTGACGTCCAGGGCACTGGAACGGGGGCATGGGCGGGGATGGGGGCGGCGACCGGGGCGGCGACCGGGCCCGGCGGGCCTTCGGTGAGGAGGGACGCTCGACGGAGGCAGGCATCCCGGTCCCCGCCCTCGGCATAGAGGATCCGGAGCGTGGCCCGCCTCCCCGGCGGTCCGGCCCGGCTGCGGGCCACGACGACCTCGGTCGCCTGCCCGACGACATCCCGACCGAGCCGGATCCACGCCCGCCGGGCGAGCTCGAGGCGGATCCCCGTCCCCTCCCCGACCGCGGCGGCGACCGAGCTCGTGAGCCCCGGCGGCTCCAGGACGAGCAGGGAGATCCCGGCCCGACGGGCCAGGGCGGCAAGCCGGCCGAGCCGGTCGGCGAACGTCGACGCGCCCTCCGGCCGGGGCGGCAGGTCGATGACGAGGAGGTCCACCGTCCGGCCGGCCAGGAGCGAGCCGGCCATCGCC
>JACQEH010000230.1 GCA_016200675.1 Chloroflexota bacterium
CCCCCGGACGGGCCCGGTGCTGATCGCCGCCAACCACGCCCCGAACGCCGATCCGGTGCTCATCGGGGGGTTCCTCAACGCCCGGCTCGGCCGGCCGATCAACTGGATGGGCAAGCGCGAGGTCTTCGAGTGGCCGGTCATCTCGTGGCTCGCCCGACACGGTGGCGTCCACCCGGTGGATCGAGGCTCGGCCGACGTCGAGGCCTTCCGGACCGCCATGCGAATCCTCGAGGACGGCAACATCCTGGCCGTGTTCCCGGAAGGCACGCGAAGCCCGGACGGGCGGCTCCAACCGGCCAAGGACGGCGTCGCGGTGCTCGCCGCGCGATCCGGGGCGATCATCGTGCCGATCGGGGTGGGGGACAGCGACCGGCTCTGGCCCAAGGGAAGAAGCTTCCCGCGACGCACGCCGCGGGTCACCGTCCGGATCGGGACGCCCTTCACGCTGGCCGAGGGGCTGCCCCCCGCCGTCGAGCCCGCAGCGGGAGCCGCCGAGCCGTCCGCCGGAAGCTCACGCCGACAGGCCAACGCTGCCGCGACCGACCTGATCATGCGGCGGATCGCGGCCCTCCTGCCCGAGCGCCAGCGCGGCGCCTACGACGGTGATCAACCCGCCTGAACGGCCGCGTGGGACCCCCGTGCGATACTCAGTCCGGAATGGGAACCGTCACCGACATCCGAATCGCGAAGCGGACGGGCTTCTGCTACGGCGTCCGCGAGGCAATCGACAAGGCAAAAGAAGCCAGCGCAGCGGGCAAGTCGACGCATACGCTGGGCCAGGTCGTCCACAACGAGGGCGTCGTCAATGACCTCCAGGCGCTCGGTATCGAGACCGTCGACACCCTTGACGAGGTCGACCACGGGGCAGCCGTCGTCATCCGTGCCCACGGCGTCCGGCCGGAGGTCATGGAACGGGCAGCGGCTCGCGGCCTCGAGGTCATCGACGGCACCTGCACCTGGGTGATCCAGGAGCAGCGCGAGCTGCAGCGGCTCGTGGAAGAGGGCTACTCGATCGTCCTCCTCGGCACGCCCCGCCACCCGGAGGTCGTGGGCCTCCTTGGGTTCGCCCCGGACGCCATCGTCGTCGACGAAGAAGCCGACTGGGACCGGATCCCGCGCAAGAAGAAGATGGCCCTCATCTCCCAGAGCACCCAGCCGCCCTGGAAGTTCGAGAAGCTGGCGGCGTTCATGGTCCACCGCAGCCACGAGCTGAAGATCGTGAACACCGTCTGTCCCGTCACGATCCGTCGCCAGGAGGACACCCTCGACACTGCCCGCGAGGTGGACCTGATGGTCGTCGTGGGGGGCCGCTCGTCGGCGAATACCAAGGAGCTGACCCGCCTGTGCGCGATCGCGGGCACGCCGGCCGTCCAGATCGAATCCGTCCGTGACCTCGGCGACGCGGCGCCGTTCAAGGGGGCGCGCATCGTGGGTGTGACGGGTGGTACGTCGACCCCCATCGAGGACCTCCACGCCGTTGCCCAACGGATTCTGGAGCTGGCGGGGACGCCCGATGCCCGTGCCCGGGCAGCCGAGCTCGCCGATGCCGCGTTCGCGGTCGCGGCCCACCCCGCGGGCCGGACCACCTCGCTGCCGACCACCGCAGCGACGGCCTGAGTGTGGCCGGCCAGCGCGGCTCCCTGCCCGTCGTCGCCATCGTGGGGCGGCCGAATGTCGGCAAGAGCACGCTCTTCAACCGGATCGTCGGCGAGCGGGCGGCGATCGTCGAGGATCGCGCCCGGACGACCCGTGATCGCCTCTACGGCGACGCGGAGTGGAACGGCCGGCGCTTCGTCGTCGTCGACACCGGCGGCCTCGAGATCGACCCCGACGACCTGATCGAGGCCAAGGTCCAGCTCCAGGCCCGCCTGGCGATCGCCGAGGCGGACGTCATCGTCTTCGTCGTCGACGCCATCACCGGCCTGACCCCCGCCGACCTCGACGCCGCAGAGCTCCTCCGGACCGCCAGGGCACCGCTCTTCGTGGCCGTCAACAAGGCCGACAATCCGCAGCGCGAGCTCGAGGCGGCCGAGTTCTGGTCCCTCGGCTGGGAGCACACCTTCCCGATCGCCGCGAACCACGGTCGGGGCGTCGCCGACCTCCTTGACGAGATCGTGCTGGCGCTGCCCGCCGAGACCGAGGCCGAGCACGCCCGCAAGGTTCGCGAGGCGGAGGCCGACGAGTTCGCCCGGGACGTCGAGACCGGTCGCCTGCGCCCGTTCATCGTCGGGTCCGAGGGCTCGGACGGCGACGGCAGCGGGGCAGAGGACGACGCCGACGAGGACTTCGCCGACGCCGAGGCCGTCGCGGCGAGCGATGCCGAGACCGCCCGCTGGGACGCGATGCTGGCCGCCGACGGTGACGAGCCGCCGGCGATCGCCTTCGTGGGCCGCCCGAACGTCGGCAAGTCGAGCCTCCTCAACTCGCTCCTGGGCGAGGACCGGATGATCGTCAGCGACATCCCGGGCACGACCCGCGACGCCATCGATACCCGGATCCCGTGGGGCCGGACCGAGGTTGTCCTCATCGACACGGCCGGCATCCGGAAGCGCGGGAAGGTCGCCTCGTCGGCGGCGGCGGATCGCTATTCCGCCCTTCGGAGCCTCAAGGCGATTTCCCGCGCCGATGTGGCGGTCCTCCTCATCGACGGCGTCGACGGACTGACGGCCCAGGACGCCCACATCGCCGGCTACGTCGTCGAGGAGGGCAAGGGCCTCGTCATCGCCATCAACAAGTGGGATGCGGTCGAGGACAAGAAGGGCACGACCTTCGACACCTACGTCGAGTGGATCCGCCACGAGGCGCCCTTCCTCGACTTCGCGCCCGTCGTCAGCATCTCCGCCAGGACCGGCCAGCGTGTCGGGCGCGTCCTGGAGCTGGCGGTCGACGTCTGGGCCGAGCGACGGCGTCGGGTCGGGACGGGCGAGCTGAACCGGATCATCAGCACGGCCTCGGATCGCCAGCAGCCGCCGATGGTCAAGGGCCACCGGCCGAAGATCTTCTACGCGACCCAGGCCGCGGTCGCGCCGCCGACGTTCGTCTTCTTCGCCCGCGACGCGGCATCGGTCCACTTCAGCTACCAGCGCTACCTCGAGAACCGCCTCCGCGACGAGTTCGGGTTCCTCGGCACGCCGATCCGGCTCGTCTTCCGGGAGCGGGCCGGGATCCGGATCGAGCGGCGCGCCGGCAAGCGCAGCGCCCGTGCCGCGGGAGCCGCGAAACGGAGTCGATGACGGTCGCCGCGCCGCGGGTCGCGGTCGTCGGCAGCGGTGCCTGGGGCACGACGCTGGCCCTCCTCCTCGCCCGTTCCGAGGCCGTGACGCTCCTGTGCCACTCCGCCGCCTCCGCCGAGCGGATCGCCTCGGAGCGCCGCAACGAGCGGCGCCTGCCGGGGATCGACCTGCCCGAGCGCATCGTCCCGACCGCGGAGGCCGCCGCCCTCGGAGGCGCGGATCTCGTGATCATCGCCGTCCCGTCCGCGCACCTCCGAGCCACGATCGGGTCGCTGGCACCCGCGATTCCGGCTGCGGCCGACATCCTCTCCGTGGTCAAGGGTCTCGAGGCCGGTTCGCTCCTGCGCATGAGCCAGGTCATCGCGGACGCGGGCGGCCTGGATCCCCGCCGGATCGCCGCCCTCTCCGGCCCGAACCTGGCCCTGGAGATCGCGCGCGGCCTGCCGGCGTCGGCGGTCGTGGCGGCGGAGGACCCGGCGCTTGCCGAGCGGATCGCGGCCCGCCTTGCCCGGCGGGAGTTCCGCCTCTACACGAACACCGACGTCCTGGGCGTCGAGCTCTGCGGCGCGCTCAAGAACGTCATCGCCATCGCTGCGGGCGCAGCCGACGGCCTGGGCTTCGGCGACAACGGCAAGGCCGGCCTGATGACTCGCGGTCTGGCCGAGATGATGCGCCTGGGGATCGCGGCCGGGGCCAATCCGCTGACCTTCGCCGGCCTGGCGGGAATCGGCGACGTCATCGCGACATGCGGATCCGGGCTCTCCCGCAACCACCGCCTCGGCGAGGAGCTGGCACGGGGCCGCTCCTGGGCCGAGATCGAGGTTTCGCTGGCCGGCGTGGCCGAGGGCGCCTACACGGTGGATGCGGCGATCTCCCTGGCGGACCGGCTCCGGGTGGAGATGCCGATCGCGCGGGAGGTCCACAACGCCCTCTTCGAGGGCAAGAGCGTGCAGCGCTGCCTGATCGACCTCCTGGCCCGCGAATCCAAGGACGAGCTGGCGGATTTCGAGGCCTGGGGCCCGCTGCCAGGACCCAGCTCCGTCTGACCCTTCCGGGCCTGTGGCGTCGGGCTGGTAGACTCGTGACCTGGCGGGGCGTGGCGCAGCCTGGTAGCGCACCAGTCTGGGGGACTGGTGGTCGGAGGTTCAAATCCTCTCGCCCCGACCAAACTCCGGGCAACGATGGAGAGGCTTCGGCAAGCCGCCGAATGGACGCACGTCCTGCGACCTCGTCGTTACTCCTAGACTCTCCAGGTCATGGAACAGCCCACGCCCGAGCAGCTGACCGGGCTCACCGACCTCGATCCGGAGGGCCTTCGGGCGGCCCTCCTCGCCGCCGTCGACGTCCTCGTCGAGGAGCTGGCCAGGATCGAGTCGCGCGCAGTCTTCCCGGCGATCGAACCGGGCAGCCTCGTGCCGCTCTTCCCGAAGGCGCCGCCGGAGGCCCCCGAGTCGCTCGCCGCGATCCTTGCCGACCACCGGGCCCTCGTCGAGCCGAACGCGACCCAGTGGCAGCACCCGGGGTTCCTGGCCTATTTTCCGACCTCCGCGTCCTCCGTCGGCATCGTCGGCGAGCTGCTGATGACGGCCCTCGGCCAGAACACGATGCTGTGGCGCACATCGCCGATCGGCACGGAGCTCGAGCAGGTCGTCGTCGGCTGGCTCCGCGATGCATTCGGCCTGCCGGGGTCCTTTGACGGTTTCCTGACCGATACGGCGTCGACCTCATCGCTCATCGCCATCGCCGCCGCCCGCGAGGCCGCCGGCATGGACGTCGCGCGGCGCGGGCTCGCAGGCCGGCCCGAGCTCGGACGGCCGCGCCTCTACGCGTCGGAGGAGGCCCACTCGTCGATCGAGAAGGCGGCCATGACCCTCGGCATCGGTCGGGACAACGTGGTCCGCGTCCCCGTCGACCGGGAGCTGCGCATGAATGTCGGGGCCCTCGAGGCCGCCATCGCGGCCGACGCGGCGGCAGGTCATCGGCCGATCGCCGTGGTCGCGACCCTCGGGACGACGTCGTCGACGTCCGTCGACCCCGTCGCGGCCATCGGCGACGTCGCGGCCCGCCATGGCCTGTGGCTGCACGTCGATGCGGCGTACGCCGGGGCCGCGGCGCTGCTGCCGGAGCGGCGCGCTGACTTCCGCGGTTGGGAGCGCGCCGATTCGATCGTCGTGAACCCCCACAAGTGGCTTTTCAGCCCCATCGACGCGTCCCTGCTCCTGACCCGCCGAATGGACCAGCTGCGAGCCGCGTTCAGCCTCGTTCCCGAATACCTCCGGACTCTCGACCGCGAGGGTGCCGTGCGCGACGTCAACGAGTACACGCCCCAGCTCGGCCGCCGCTTCCGGGCGCTGAAGCTGTGGGTCCTCCTGCGCTGGTTCGGGCTCGAGGGTCTCCGCCGCCGAATCCGGCATCACCTCGAGCTCGCGACGACCCTCGCCGGCTGGGTCGACGCCGATCCGGCGTTCGAGCGCCTGGCGCCGGTGCCGTTCTCGACGGTCTGCCTCCGCTATGCGCCGCCGGGACCGGCCGGCGAGACCACGGACGAGCGCGAGGCGCGCCTCGACGCGCTGAACCAGCACCTCATCGATGCCGTCAACCGGACGGGCGAGGTTTTCCTGTCACATACGCGACTGGACGGGCGCTTCGCCATCCGGGTCGCCATCGGCCAGGTCCGGACCGAGGCGCGGCACGTCGAGCGCGCGTGGGCGCTCCTGCAGCACGAGGCTGCGATCCTGGGTTGACGCGGCGCGCGCCCGGGTCGGTCGGCGTGGCATCATCGGGGCATGCCGCCGATCACCGAGCTGACCCGCATCGAGCCCGTGCACCTCGATCGCCTCGAGCGCCAGGGCGTCTTCACGACCGGCCTCCTCCTCGAGGTCAGCGAGACGTCGACCCGTCGCCAGACGCTGGCCGACCAGCTCGATGCCACCACGAACGACGTGCTGACCTGGCGCGACGAGGCCCTCATGCTGAACCTCGCCGGGTTCGGCCCCACGGAGCACGTGCTCCTCAGCCAGGCCGGGTTCGAGGGCCTTCGCGAGATCCTCGCCGTCGACCTGGCCGCGTTTCGGACGCGTGTCGCCCGGGCGGCGGTTGAGCTGAAGCTCGAATGCCCGCCGGACCTGACCCTCGAGAGCTGGTGGGACCAGGCGCGGACGCTCGAGGACGAGTAGGCACCCGCGGCGAGACCCGCGGCGACACCCGCGGCGAGACCCGCGGCGAGACCCGCGGCGGGCCGGCGGAGGGTCCGGCGCTACCATGGCCGAATGCGCCCGTTCCTCGGCCTCGCCTCCGGCGTCGTCAGCCTTTCCGTCGCCCTGAGCCTCGTGGCGGCCGTCGTCGCCCCGTTCCTCACGCCGGCCTGGATCGGCTTCGAGCAAGGTCGCTCGGACGCGACGGGATGGACGGGCTACGGGCCTGCCGACCTGACGACGGCGACCGACGGGATCCTCCACGACCTGGTGCTCGGCCCGCCCGACTTCGCCGTGGAGGTCGGGGGTGTCCCGGTCCTCACCGAGTCCGAGCGCGCCCACATGCGCGACGTCCGGGGCGTCTTCACAGGCTTCTATGCCGTCAGCGTTGCCGCTGTCGTCCTGGTCGCGGCGGCCGCGCTCCTCGCGCGGGGTTCCCGAGCGCGCCCTGCGGGCTGGACGCGGGAGCGGTTCTGGCGGGCGGTCCGGCGAGGGGCCATCGGTCTTGCGGCGGGCCTGGGCATCGCCGGCGTGGTCGCGCTGGTCGCCTTCGACGCCGCGTTCGAGGTCTTCCATCGCCTGTTCTTCCCTGTCGGGACGTACGACTTCGATCCCCGCATCTATCGGCTGACCCAACTGTTTCCCGATGCCTTCTGGTCCGAGACATCGCTCGTCGTGGGGGCGGGGGCCGTGATCGTCGCGATCGCCGTCGCCGTCATCGCCACGCGCCGAATCGGTGGCGCGCATCCAGCGGTCGCCCCGGCGCTCGCCGCGGCCGGCCGATGATCGGCGTCCCGATCGCGCGGATCGGGGGCATCGAGATCCGGGTCCAGATCGGCTGGATCTTCGTCGTCGCGCTCGTGGCGGTGCTCGCCGTCGGCCAGGTGGCCGGCGCCGTGCCCGAGCTGTCCACGCCCATCCAGTGGTTCCTCGGGGCCGTCGTGGGGGTGGCCTTCTTCGTCAGTGCGATGGCCCACGACCTGGCGCATGCCCTGGTCGCCCGCCGGCGCGGCATCGACGTCCGGTCCGTCGTGGTCTCGTTCTTCGGCGGGACGACGCCGACCGACCCGAGGTCCGAGGTCGCCAGGGACGAGCTTGCCATCGCCGTCAGCGGCCCGATCGTCAGCCTCCTCGTCGGACTTGGCCTCGGCGCCCTGGGCCTCGCGATCGGGGGCGGCCGCTCGGGGATCGCGCGGGCCGTCGGCGAGATCCTGATCATCCTGGCCGTCCTGAACCTGCTGATCGGCCTCGTCAACGTCATCCCGGCCTACCCGATGGATGGCGGCCGGGCCGTGCGGGCCGCGGCGTGGGCGCGGACCGGATCCGTGCGGCGCGGCTCGATCGCGGCGGCCACCTCGGGGAGGCTGTCGGGCCTCCTCGTGATCGCCATCGGCGCCTTCCTCTTCGCGACCGGCGAGATTTCGAACGGAGCCATGGTCGCCCTCAGCGGCTGGTTCCTCGTGCTCTCGAGCCGGGCGATCCGGGAGCGGATGAAGGTCGACGACCTGATCGGCGGCCTCACGATCGGGGATGCCATGGAGCGCAACCCGGCGAGCGTCAATCCGGGCCTGACTGTCGACACCATGGCCGGGCAGCTGCTCGACCCCGAGTCACCGACCACGGCCGTGGCGGTCGTCGAGGGCGAGGCAGTTGTCGGCATCGTCGGGGTCCGCGACGTCCGACGCCTTCGCCGCGCGATGTGGCCGACGAAGCGCGTCGGCGACGTGATGGTGGCCCCGCCGCGCCTCCAGCTCCTCGGTTCCGGGCAGACGCTGCTCGAGGGCGTCGACCGCCTCCAGGGGTCCGGCCTGGATGGCCTGCCGGTGGTGGACGATGGGCGCCTGGTGGGGATCCTGACGCGCCGCGCGATCGGCGACGCGGTGCGCGAGAAGTCGGGAGCGACGGCCTCGAGCGGCCGGCGCGGGCGGTTTTGAGCGAGGTGGGCGACCCTCGGCCCCTGATGAGCGCCGACGCCGCGCTCGCCAGGGTCCTGGCGGCAATCGAGGGCCCCACGGAGGCGGAGTGGGTGCATCTCGCCGATGCCCTCGGGCGCGTCGCGGCCGCGCCGCTGACGTCGACGACGGACCTGCCGCCCTGGGATAACAGCGCCATGGACGGCTATGCCATCCGCTCGAGCGATGTCGCCGGGGCCTCGGAGTCGGCCCCCGTCCTGCTTTGGGTCACGGGGGACGTCGGGGCGGGCACGGATCCGGGCGACGTCGCCGTTGCCCGAGGCTCCGCCGTCAGGATCGCCACCGGCGCGCGGCTGCCGGCGGGCGCCGACGCGGTGGTGCCCGTCGAGCTCACGACACCCGCCGACGCGGCCGGCGGCGTTGTCGGCAGTCGCGGGCGGGCCCTCGAGGGTCCTGCTCCGGTCGCGGTCCTCGTCCACGCCGCCGTCGGCGCCGGCGGCTCCATCCGGCGCCGGGGCAACGACCTGCAAGCCGGCCAGGCCGTCATCGAGGCCGCCATGGAGATTCGGCCCGCGGCCGTGGCGATCGCCGCCGGCGCCGGGCACGACGGGCTGCTCGTCCATCGCCGGCCGGTCGTGGGCATCATGGCCACGGGCGACGAGATCCGACGTCCAGGGAGCGACCTCGGCGCCGCGGGCATCCCCGACGCCAACGGCCCGGCCCTTCAGGCGCTCGTCGCCGATGCCGGCGGCGACCCGCGGAACCTCGGCGTGGCCGCCGACCGGCTGGACGACGTCCGCGCCCGGCTGTGCGCCGGGCTTGCCGAGCAGCCCGACGCCATCGTGGTCTCGGGCGGCGTGTCCGTCGGTCCCTACGACCATGTTCGGGCCATCTTCGCGGAGCTGGGCGACGTCGACCTCTGGCGCGTCGCGGTCCAGCCCGGCAAGCCGTTCGCCTTCGGCACCGCCGCGCGGCCGGGCGGCGGGGCGCCGGTTCTCCTCTTCGGCCTGCCGGGCAACCCGGTGTCGACGTTCGTGACCTTCGAGCTCTTCGTCCGCCCGGCCCTCCGTCGGCTCGGCGGCCACCGGCGCCTGGCGCGACCCGTGGAGCGGGGCATCCTCGTGGACGAGACCCCCAAGAGCGAGGGACGGCGGGCGTTCGTGCGGGTCCGTGCCGAGCGTGACGAGCGTGACGCGATCGTCCGCGACGCTGGGGGCCGGCCCGTGGTCCGCCTCGTCGGGGGCGTGGCCGGGCAGGGGAGCCACGTGCTCTCGGCGCTCGCCGGCGCCGACGGGCTTGCCGTGATCCCGGAGGACGTCGACGTCCACCCGGCGGGCGGGGAGGTCGACGTCTGGTGGCTCGACCGTGGCTGAGCTTCGACCGTGGCTGAGCTTCGACCGTGGCTGAGCCTGGACCGCGGCTGACCGACGCGCCGGCCGTGGCTGGGGCATGATCGCCGAAACAGGAGGACCCATGGACCGAGGCCCCGCCCCGCGTGCCGAGCGCCGCCGGCTTACCCACGTCGACCGCTCGGGCCGGCCGAGGATGGTGGACGTCAGCGAGAAGCCGGTGACGGCGCGACGGGCCACGGCCGAGGCGTTCGTCGCCCTGAGCCCCGAGACCCTGTCGCTCGTGATCGACGGCGGAACGACCAAGGGTGACGTGCTCGGCGTGGCCGAGCTGGCGGGCGTCATGGGCGCCAAGCGGGCATCCGAGCTCATTCCGCTCTGCCATCCCCTGGCCCTGACGGACGTCGTCGTCGTCGTCACCCCGGACCGGGCTGCCGGCGGCCTGCGCATCCGGGCCGAGGCGGCGACCACGGGCCAGACGGGCGTCGAGATGGAGGCCCTCACGGCGGCCAGCGTCGCCGCCCTCACGATCTACGACATGGTCAAGGGCGTCGAGCGAGGCGTCGAGATCCGGGGCATTCGCCTCGTGGCCAAGTCGGGCGGCCGGAGCGGCGACTGGCGCCGGGAGGCCGAGCCCGAGATCCGGCCCGCACGCCGCCCTGGCGATCGGTCGGCCGGGCGGATCCGCAAGGGCTGAGGTGGCCGCGTCGCCGGGCGGGCCGGGCGCGTCCGGAGGGGAGCCCCAGCCGCTCCTGGCCGGTACCGCCGTCCACGTCCTGACCGTCAGCGACGGCGTCGCGGCCGGCGTCCGCGAGGACCGCTCCGGCGCGCTGATCGCGGAGCGGCTCGAGGCCCTCGGTGGGCGGGTCACGCGGGGCCTCGTCGCGGACGACGTCGTCCCCATCGCCGGGGCCATCGAGGCCGCCGCGGCGAGGTGCCAGGTCGTCATCACCACCGGCGGCACCGGCCTGACCCCACGCGACGTCACGCCGCAGGCAACGCGGATGGTCCTCACCTACGAGATTCCCGGGATCGCCGAGGCCATGCGAGCCGCGGGTCGTGCCAGCACGCCGTTGGCGGACCTGTCCCGTGGCCTGGTCGGGGTCGTGGGGCGGGCGCTCGTGATCAACCTTCCTGGCAGCCCGACGGGCGCGCTCGAGTCGCTCGCGGCGGCGGAGCCCATCCTCGCTCATGCGGTCGAGACGCTGGCCGGTCCGCATGACCACGATGCCACGCGGCGTGCCTCCGCGGTCGCGTACGATCCCCCGGAGGAGGGCGCCCGCTGATGTTCCCGGCTTTCGCCGACGTGCCTGGCTACCCGCTGGTCTTCGTCCTGTTCTGGGGCGCGGCCACGTTCTTCGCCCTGGCCATGGCTCGCCACCTGCGGATCTTCGCGGCGGCCCGGCCGGCCGGCCCCAGTCCGACGGGCAGCCTCGGGGCCCGGACCGTCGGCCTGGTCCGCTACGCGTTCGTCCAGACGAAGATGTTCAAGGATCTTCGGGCCGGGCTGATGCACTTCGGCATCTTCTGGGGCTTCATCCTGCTCACGATCGGGACGGCCAACATCGTCACCGGCGGGGTCATTGAGGCGGTCATCCGGATCCCGTTCAGGGGCCTGGTATGGGCGGCGGTCCTGGCCATGCAGGACGTGGTGGCGGTGATCGTCATCGGCTCGATCCTGTGGGCCTTCGAGCGGCGCCTGATCTCGAAGCCGTCCCGCCTGGAGCTGAACAACGACGCCCTGCTGATCCTGTCGATGATCGCCGGGCTCGTCGCCGCCGAGCTCTTCGCCCAGGTCTTCCAGGTGGCCGCCTACGGTGACCAGCAGGGCGCCTTCATCGCCAACATCCTGGCCGTGCCGCTCCGGAGCCTGAGCCCCGGGATCCTCGCCCGCACGTTCCACGTCCTGTGGTGGCTGCACATGGCGCTCGTCTCGGCCTTCCTCCTCTACCTGCCCGGCAGCAAGCACCTCCACATCGCCACGAGCTTCTTCAACATCTTCTTCCGCAAGCTGCGCCCGCGCGGCGAGCTGCCGGCGATGGACCTCGAGGCCGAGGACGCGACCTTCGGCCTTCGGACGCTCGCGGACCTGGGCTGGAAGGACATGCTCGACGGCTTCACCTGCACCGAGTGTGGTCGCTGCCAGCAGGCCTGTCCCGCCTGGAACACGGGCAAACCGCTCAACCCCAAGCACTTCATCATGGGCATCCGGGAGATGGCGGTCGAGGCGGAGCGCGGCCTGCCGCTTATCCCGAACTCGTCGAGCGTTCGAGCGACCTACGGTCTCGACGACACGGTCCACGCCGATCGCCTGGCGAAGCCGATCGTCGACGACGCGATCCCGTTCGATGCCGTCTGGGACTGCGTCACTTGCGGTGCCTGCGTCGAGGCCTGCCCCGTCCTCATCGAGCACGTCGACAAGATCGTCGGGCTGCGGCGCAACCTCGTCCTCGAGGACTCACGCTTCCCGGCCGAGCTCAACGGCGCCTTCCGGAACATGGAGGGCGTGGGCAACCCCTGGGGCCAGCCGCCCACCGGTCGCCTCGACTGGACGAAGGGCCTGCCGTTCGAGGTCCCTGTCGTCGCCGACGTCGCCGCGGCTGGCAAGCTCGGCGAGCTCGACGTCCTCTACTGGGTCGGCTGTGCCGCCGCCTTCGACGAGCGCAACCGCAAGGTGGCGCGGGCCTTCGCGACCTGCCTCGACGCGGCCGGGATCAACTTCGCCGTCCTGGGCCAGGAGGAATCGTGCACGGGCGACCCGGCCCGCCGGATGGGCAACGACTACGTCTACCAGATGCTGGCCAGCGGCAACGTCGAGACGCTCAACCGCTACCGGATGGGGGAGAAGACGATCGTGACGGCCTGCCCCCACTGCTTCAACTCGATCGGCAACGAGTACGGCCAGCTCGGCGGGCACTTCCGGGTCGTCCACCACTCGGCGTTCCTGAAGGAGCTCCTGGCCGATGGCCGGCTGCGAGTGGTCGACGACGAGGCGGCCCCGAAGCGATCCGTGACGCTCCATGACTCGTGCTACATGGCCCGCTACAACAGTGTCGTCGCCGAGCCTCGCGACGTCCTCGGCGCCGTCCCCGGCCTCGAGCTGGTCGAGATGGACAAGAACGGCAAGAACACCTTCTGCTGCGGTGCCGGCGGCGGCCGGATGTGGATGGAGGAGACCCGGGGAGAGGGGAACGCCGCCGGAACGGTCCGGGCGATCGACATCGCCGAGCTGCTGGCCGAATCGCTAGACCCGGTCCAGCCCGGGCGGCGGATGCTGCCGGTCCTCCAGTAGGTCGTCCCGGCCGGAGGGCCGAGTTCCGAGGGATCCCGGTGGCCGGCTCCGAGCGCATCACGGCGGCTCCGAGCGCAGCGCGGGCGGCTCCCGGCCGTCCGCTACGGCTCAGCCGAGGTTCGCCCCACAGGAGCTGCACTGGCGCTCGTTCGGCCCGTTGCCCATCCCGCACGACGGGCAGCGGCGGCTACCTTCCGTGGACGCCGCGAACGGGTTCTCGGGTGGGCGACGTTCCCGTCGCAGGATGGAGATGGAGGCGAGGATGCCGGCGATGCCGGCGATGGCCGCCACGAGGACGATGTACTGGTCCATCCCCGGATACCTCGGTCCGGCCGACCCTGAGCCCCCCGCGGCGGATCGGCATCCTCGGACAGCGTAGCCCCGTCGGGGCGATCCGGGAAGACGTCCTGGCTGTACGATGGTCCCGGTGAGCACGTCATCCGCGGCCCATCGGCTGACCGAGGACCAGGTCCTCCTCCGCGACACCGTCCGCGAACTGGCGGACGCGCGGATCGCCCCGAGGGCCGCCGACATCGATCGGAGCGGCGAGTTCCCCGAGGACATCCGGCGCCTGCTCGCCGAGCAGGACGTGCTCGGCCTGCCGTTCCCGGTGGAGCACGGCGGTGTCGGGGGCGACCTCCTGACGATCTGCCTGGCGATCGAGCAGATCGCCCGCGCCTGCGCCACGAGCAGCCTCATCCTCATCGTCCAGGAGCTCGGGTCGCTGCCCCTCCTCGTCGCGGGCAGCGAGGAGCAGAAGGCCCGCTGGTTTCCGGGCCTGGCGTCGGGCAGGATCCTCGCCGCCTTCGGCCTGACGGAGCCGGAAGCCGGCTCCGATGTCGCGTCGATGCGGACGCGGGCCGTCCGCGACGGCGA
>JACQEH010000231.1 GCA_016200675.1 Chloroflexota bacterium
CCCGGGAAGCGACGCTTCCCGGGGACCCGTCTATCCACCTCGCTGAGGCCGCCGACGCCCTCGTGCTGAAGTACATCGTCCGCCGCCTGCTCCTGCTGATCCCGATCCTGCTCGGCCTGTCCGTGTTCATGATCGTGTTCATCCATGCGCTCCCCGGCGACCCCTGCGCCTCCATCCTCGGAGAGCACACCAACGCCGAGCGGCTCGCCGCCTGCCGTCACGGCCTGGGGCTGGACAAGCCCCTCTTCGACCAGTACATCGACTACATGACCCGCCTCGTTCACGGCGACCTGGGGACGTCGGCGACGAACCGGATCTCGGTGACCACGAGCTTCCTGACCAGATTCCCGGCGACCATCGAGCTGACCATCGCGGCGATGTTCGTCTCGATCGGCCTGGGCATCCCCCTCGGGATCGCCGCCGCCAAGCGCCAGGGGTCGCTCTTCGACAACCTGGCCACGGTGATGTCCCTGCTTGGGATCTCGATCCCGATCTTCTTCCTCGGCCTGCTGCTCGCCTACGTGTTCGGGGTCTGGCTCCATTGGCTGCCGGTCATCGGTCGCTACGACCTCCGGACCTACAACTTCACCGGGGCGGGGACCAACTTCCTGCTCTGGGAATCGCTCGTGATCGACCGCGACATCCCGAAGTTCATCGACGTCGTGAAGCACCTCATCCTGCCGGCCCTGGCCCTGGGCACGATCCCCCTGGCATATGTCGCCCGCATCACCCGGTCGGCCGTCATCGAGGTCCTCAGCGAGGACTACGTCCGGACCGCCCGGGCGAAGGGCCTCAGCAGCGAGCGGATCGACAGCCGCCACGTGCTTCGCAACGCGATGCTCCCGATCGCGACCGTCGTCGGCCTCCAGACGGGGCTCCTGCTCGGCGGCGCGGTCCTGACCGAGACGATCTTCTCCTGGGGCGGCGTGGGCACCTGGCTCTATCAGGCCGCCGTGGACAAGGACTTCCTGGTCATCCAGAGCGGGACCCTGATCCTGGCCACGATCTTCGTCCTGGTGAACCTCGCGGTCGACGTCAGCTACGCCTTCCTCAACCCCCGGATCCGGTACTCCTGATGGCTGGCGTCGCCCTGCCCCAGGTCCTGGACGAGCCGATCAAGGGCTCCAGCCTGTGGCTCGACGCCGCCCGACGCCTGCGGCGCAACCGGGCGGCCATGGTCGGCCTCGTCCTGATCGTCCTCTTCATCGTCGTCGCCATCGGAGCCCCGATCCTGGCCCCCTACAGCCCGACCAAGGGCAGCTTCCAGCGGATCGACCACTTCCAGCTGCCGAGCCCGCAGCACCTGCTGGGGACCGACATCCAGGGTCGCGACGTGCTCTCGCGGATCATGTGGGGCGCCCGGTCGTCGCTCTGGGTCGCCGTCCTGTCCGTCTCGGTCGGCCTGTCGCTGGGCCTGATCTACGGGGCCATCAGCGGCTTCGCGGGCGGCTGGGTCGACTTCTGGATGATGCGCCTCGTCGACATCGTCCTGTCCCTGCCCGGCCTGCTCCTGACGATCACGATCGTCCTCTTCCTGGGCCCCGGCCTCAATACGATCGCCCTGGCGATCGCCGTGGAGAACGTCCCGATCTTTGCCCGGATCCTGCGCTCGAGCATCCTGGCCCTGAAGGAATCGGACTTCACGCTGGCGGCCAGATCGATCGGGGCCAGCGGCCCCAGGATCCTTATGCGCCACATCATGCCCAACGCCCTGACGCCGGTGATCGTGGCCTCCACGCTCGCCCTGGCGACGGCCATCGTCGATGCCGCCGGCCTGGGCTTCCTCGGCTTCGGGCCGCAGGACCCGGGCACGCCGGAGTGGGGGACCATGCTCACCGACACCTATCGCTACCTCCAGAGCGGTGCGGCATTCACGGCACTGTTCCCGGGCATCGCGATCGTGATCTCGGTGCTCGGCTTCAACCTCCTCGGGGACGGCCTCCGGGAAGCTCTCGACCCAAGGCTGAAGCGATGACCGTCCGGACGCCCACCCCGCCGACGCCCGCGGGCTGGTGGCACAGCGAGGAGGAGACGCTCCTCTCGGTTCGCGAGCTGAGGGTCGAGTTCAGTTCCTCGTCCGGCCGGGTCCACGCCGTCAACGGCGTGTCCTTCGACCTCGCGCCCCACGAGACGATCGGCATCGTCGGCGAGTCGGGCTGCGGCAAGAGCGTCACCTCGCTGGCCATCCTGGGCCTCCTGCCCAAGCCCGCCGGCCAGGTCACGGGCGGCTCGGTCCTGTTCGAGGGGAAGGACCTCCTGGAGCTCCGCCCCGACGAGCTGCGCGAGCTCCGCGGCAGCCGCATCTCGATGATCTTCCAGGACCCGATGACCTCGCTCAACCCCGTCCTGACCATCCGTGAGCAGCTGGCCGAGGTGATCCTGGCCCACGAGAAGGTCGGCAAGCAGGCCGCCGACAAGCGGGCCGAGGAGCTCCTGGAGCTCGTCTCCATCCCGAACGCCAAGCAGCGTCTTCGGGGCTACCCGCACCAGCTCTCGGGCGGGATGCGCCAGCGAGTGATGATCGCCATGGCCCTTGCCCTCCACCCGAAGCTGATCATCGCCGACGAGCCGACGACCGCCCTCGATGTGACCATCCAGGCCCAGATCCTGGAGCTGCTGCGCCGGGTGGCCCAGGAGACCGGCGCCGCGGTCATGCTCATCACCCACGACCTCGGTGTCGTGGCCGGCATGACCCAGCGGATCCAGGTCATGTATGCCGGGCGCGCCGTCGAG
>JACQEH010000228.1 GCA_016200675.1 Chloroflexota bacterium
AGGGCGACGTGGTGCGCGCGGTCGTCGTGCGGACCGCCAAGGAGTACGGTCGGCCCGATGGGAGCTACATCCGCTTCGACGAGAACGCGGCCGTCCTCATCAACAACCAGGGCAATCCCCGCGGGACCCGGATCTTCGGACCGGTCGCCCGTGAGCTGCGAGACCGCAACTACATGAAGATCGTCTCCCTCGCCCCGGAGGTGCTGTGATGGCCCGGGTCTACGAGCACGGCCACCAGACCCGGGTCCCCGAGATCCGGAAGGGTGACACCGTCGTCGTCATCACCGGCAAGGACGCCGGCAAGCGGGGCAAGGTCGAGCGGGTCATCCGCCGGACGGCCAGCGCGACCGCCCTCCGAGCGACCTTCCGACGGGGCACGAACACGAGCGCCACGACCGTCGTGGTCGAGGGCCTCAACGTCGCCAAGCGCCACACCAAGCCGCGCCAGAGCGCCGGCCGGACGGACCGCGTCCCGAAGATCCAGCAGGGCGGGATCCTCGACATCGCCATGCCGCTCGACGTCTCCAAGGTCATGCTGGTCTGCCCGAACTGCGACACGCCGACCCGGATCGGGCACACGACGCTCGATGACGGCAACCGCGTCCGGGTCTGCAGCCACTGCGGCAAGTCGCTGGAGGTGACGGCGTGATTGCCAGCAACCTCCACGACCGCTACCGGAACGACGCGGTGGCGGCCCTCCAGAAGCAATTCGGCTACGGCAACCCGATGGAGGTGCCGAAGCTCGACAAGATCGTGGTCAACGTCGGCCTCGGCGAGGCCCTGACCAATGCCAAGGCCATCGACGCGGCCCTCAAGGACCTCGCCACGATCACCGGCCAGCGGCCGGTCGTCACCAAGGCCAAGCGCTCGATCGCCCAGTTCCGCGTTCGGACGGGCAACCCGATCGGGCTCAAGGTCACCCTCCGGGGCCAGCGGATGTGGGACTTCCTGGAGCGCTTCACGCTCCTGGCCCTTCCCCGGATCCGCGACTTCCGGGGCATCCCCGGCCGCTCCTTCGATGGGCGCGGCAACTACACGATCGGGTTGCGCGAGCAGATCGCGTTCCCCGAGATCGACTACGACAAGGTGGACCGTCTCCGCGGGCTGGAGATCAGCATCGTGACGACGGCGAAGACCGACGAGGAGTCCAAGCGCCTCTTGGAGCTCCTCGGCATGCCCTTCGCCTCGTAGGCGGGGAGGGAAGACCATGGCCAAGAAATCGATGATCGCGAAGGCGAAGCGGACGCCGAAGTTCCAGGTCCGCGGCTATCACCGCTGCTTCGTCTGCGGCCGGCCGCGGGCGTTCATGCGCCGCTTCGCCCTCTGCCGGATCTGCTTCCGGGAGCGCGCCCTCCAGTGCGAGCTGCCGGGCGTCACGAAGTCGAGCTGGTAGGAAGCCAATGAACATCTCCGATCCGATCGCGGACATGCTCACGCGTGTGCGCAACGCGTCGCGGGCCCGCCACCAGGAGGTGGCCGTCCCGGCGTCCCGGACCAAGCGTGAGATCGCCCGCATCCTCAAGTCGGAAGGCTTCATCGCCGACTGGACGGAGGAGCAGGCGGGCCCCGGCACGGTCATCAAGGTGACCCTGCGCTACGTCGACGGCAAGGTGCCGGTCGTTTCCGGGCTGAAGCGGATCAGCAAGCCCGGGCTGCGCGTGTACGCGCGCAAGACCGACATCCCGCGCGTCCTCGGGGGCCTCGGCATCGTCATCGTCAGCACGAGCCAGGGGATCATGACCGGCGCGCAGGCCCGCAAGGCCCAGCTCGGCGGCGAAGTCCTGGCCTACGTCTGGTAGCCGACGATGTCCCGAATCGGTCGCCTTCCGATCACGGTCCCGAGCGGCGTCGACGTCACGCTCGATGGGTCCGACGTCACCGTCAAGGGTCCCAAGGGGACGCTCCATCGGACCCTCCATCCCGAGATGGCCATCAGCCGTGAGGAAGGGACGCTCGTCGTCACCCGCCCCAGCGAGCTGAAGATGCATAAGCAGCTCCATGGCCTGACGCGGACGCTCGTCAACAACATGGTCGTCGGGGTCACCACGGGCTACCGCAAGGGGCTCGAGATCACCGGCGTCGGCTACCGGGCCGTTCTCGTCGGCAAGAAGCTCCAGCTCAGCCTGGGCTACAGCCACCAGATCGAGATCGACCCGCCCGAGGGCATCAGCTTCGAGGTCGAGAGCCCGATCAAGCTGGCCGTCGTGGGCATCGACAAGGAACTCGTGGGCCAGGTGGCGGCCAAGGTGCGCGCCACCCGCAAGCCCGAGCCCTACAAGGGCAAGGGCGTGCGCTACGCCGGCGAGGTGATCCGCCGCAAGGCCGGCAAGTCCGGCAAGATCGGCGGCAAGAAGTAGTGATCGGTCGCGCGTTGATGGGCAGCCAGGGCAAGGCGGCACCGAGCGCCGGACACGAGCGCACTCGAAGGTGCGTGAGTGACGGCGCGCAGGCGCCAACGCCGCCATGGCTGTTCAGCAAGGCGCCCCAGGAGTCGAACGCATGACAACGGTCGCCAGCCGCGGCGCCGCACGACAGAAGCGCCACGAGCGGATTCGCCTCCACCTGGAGGGGGGTCCGGCGCGGCCGCGTCTCGCGGTCTTCCGCAGCCTCAACCACATCTACGCCCAGGTCATCGACGACACGTCGGGGAAGACGCTCGCCGCGGCATCCTCGCTCGAGAAGGAGCTTCGCTCCGGTTCCGGGACGAAGACGCAGGAAGCGGCCGCGGTCGGGGCGCTCGTCGCCTCGAGGGCGAAGACCGCCGGCGTCGAGCGGGTCGTCTTCGACCGCGCGGGCTATCGGTATCACGGGCGCGTCAAGTCGCTCGCAGAGGCGGCCCGCGAAGCCGGCCTCGACTTCTAAGGAGCTGACGTGGCACGCATCGATCCCAACAAGCTCGCGCTCGAGGAGCGCGTCGTCCAGATCAATCGCGTGGCGAAGGTCGTCAAGGGCGGGCGCCGTTTCAGCTTCAGCGCGGTCATCGTCGTCGGCGACGGCGCCGGCCACGTCGGCGTCGGGCTGGGCAAGGCGGGCGAGGTCCCGGAGGCCATCCGCAAGGGCGTCGAGGACGCCAAGAAGCACCTCATCAAGATCCCGATGGTCGGGACGACCATCCCCCACGAGGTCAAGATGGAGTACGCCGCCAGCAGCGTCCTCCTGAAGCCCGCCTCCCAGGGCACCGGCGTCATCGCCGGCGGCTCCGTGCGCGCGGTCGTCGAGTCGGCCGGGATCCGCGACATCCTGTCCAAGGTCCACGGGTCCACGAACCCGGTGAACGTGACGCGGGCGACCCTCGAGGGCCTCCGCAGCCTCCACTCCGCCGAGGAGCTCGGGGCTCGCCGGGGCATCGTCCTCCACAGCCGGATCCAGGGCCAGCCCGCGACGGAGGTGGCCCGTGGCCGGTAAGCTCCGCGTCACCCAGGTCAAGAGCACGATCAGCCACATCGCCCGCAACCGGGCGACGATCAAGGCCCTCGGCCTTCACGGCATCGGCAGCAGCGTCGACGTCGCCGACAACGAGGCGACCCGGGGCATGGTTCGTCAGGTCCGCTTCCTCGTCACCGTCGAGGAAGTGCCGGCCGACGCTGCGGGCCGCAAGGGCGGCGACGCCAAGGCGGGGGAGACGGCATGAAGCTCCACGATCTGCGCCCGGCCCCCGGTGCGCACAAGAAGAAGACGCGCGTCGGCCGCGGCATCGCCGCCGGCAAGGGCAAGACGGCGGGCCGGGGCACGAAGGGCCAGAAGGCGCGCGCCGGCGGCAACATCCCGGCCTGGTTCGAAGGGGGCCAGACGCCCCTCCACCAGCGGATCCCGAAGCTGCGCGGCTTCAAGAACCCCTTCAAGCTCGACTACGAGATCGTCAACATCGGCGAGATCGCCCGGCTCGTCGAGCTCGGCATCCTCGAGGCGGGCGACATGCCCGGCGCGAAGAAGTCGAAGGCGGCCGCCCCGATCACCGTGAACCAGGAGATCCTGCGAGCCGCGGGCCTCGTCCGGACCCTGAGCAAGCCCCTCAAGGTCCTGGGCAACGGCGACCTGTCGACCGCCCTCTTCGTGGTGGCCGACGCCGTCAGTGGTTCGGCCCGGGCCAAGATCGAGGCCGCCGGTGGAAGCGTGTCGATCCTCGAGGTCCCGAGCGGCCCACGGGCCGCGCTCGGGCTCGCCGCCGAACTCGCCGAAACCGACGCGGCCGAGGCCGCGGTGTCGACCGAGGCCGCACCCGCCGAGGGCGCGGCGCCGATCGTGCATGCCACCCCGGCACCCGAGCCGCTCGTCGCCGAGCCGGTCGCGGCGGCGCGGCCGAAGACCGCTCGCAAGCCGAAGGCCGCCGCCGCATCCGATTCGGACGCCTCCGCCGCCGCCGAGACCGATGCCGACGCCGCATCCGATTCGGACGCCTCCGCCGCCGCCGAGACCGATGCCGACGCGGGGCCCGCCGACGCCGCCGCGCCCGATGAGGCCGACCCGGCCGACGCCCCGACGGGCGCCTGATCGTGTTCGAATCCCTGCTCAACGCGTTCCGCGCGCCGGACATCCGGCGTCGGATCCTGTTCGTCCTCGGGATTCTCGTCGTCTACCGACTGCTCGCCCAGGTCCCGCTCCCGGGCGTGGACCGGACGCAGCTGGCTGCATTCTTCCAGCGCAACACGGCCTTCGGGATCATCGACCTCTTCGCCGGCGGCGGCCTCTCGCAACTGTCGGTCGTGGGCCTGACGATGAATCCGTACATCAACGCCTCGATCATCATGCAGCTGATGCAAGGCGTCATCCCGTCGCTGCAGGCCCTCAGCCGCGAGGGTGAGTTCGGGCGGCAGAAGCTCAACCAGTACACCCGCTACCTGACCGTTCCCATGGCCTTCCTGCAGGCCTTCGGCATCCTGTCGGCCCTCAACGCGGACGGCATCATCGTCGGCGGCTTCGGTCTCGGCAACGCCATGTCGTGGGTCCAGATGATCTCGATGGTCGCCGGTGCGGTGGTCCTGATGTGGCTGGGCGAGCTGATCACCGAGAAGGGGATCGGCAACGGCATCAGCTTCATCATCTTCGCCGGCATCGTCAGCCGGGCCCCGAGCGCCATCGGCGCCATCGGCAGCCAGCCGCTCCGCGACATCATCCTGTTCGCGATCCTGGCCGTCGTCGCGGTCGGCGTGATCATCTACATCCAGGAGGGCCAGCGCCGCATCCCCGTCCAGTACGCGAGCCGCGTGCGGGGCCGGCGAATGTACCAGGGAGGCCAGACGTTCCTGCCCCTGCGGGTCAACCTGGCCGGCGTCATCCCGATCATCTTCGCGGTCTCGATCCTGCAGTTCCCGGCCCAGCTCGCCCTCTACTTCTCGTACTCGACGGTCAAGGGCGTCAGCGACGTGGCGACGGCGATCGCCAACTTCCTGGCCTCGACCACGCCCCAGTACGCGATCATGTACTTCCTGCTGACGGTCGGCTTCACCTACTTCTACACGGCTTTCACCTTCAAGCCCGACGAGACCGCGGAGCAGCTCCGCAAGAACGGCGGGTTCATCCCCGGCATCCGGCCCGGCCGCCCGACGCAGGACTACCTCGCCCGGGTCGTCTCGCGCATCACCGTGGCCGGAGCCCTCTTCCTGGGGACGATCGCGGTCGCCCCTGTCATTGCCGGCGTCCTCGATCCGTCGCTCCGCGGCGTTGCCCTCGGCGGGACGGGCATCCTCATCGTCGTTTCGGTCGTGGTCGAGACGATGAAACAGATCGAGGCACAGCTGATGATGCGCAACTACGAGGGCTTCATCCGGTGATCCCGGCGCCGCCCCATCCGGCTCATCCGGGCGTTGCCGGTTCCGGGGCGTCGCTCAGGCACCTTCAAGTGCGCTCGCTCCGCTCCTCGCCGGCGCCTTCGGCTGAGCTCGCCTGGGACGGCGGTTGCCGACACGGAGCGGCGGCATGATCGTCGTGCTCCTCGGCGCTCCTGGCGCGGGAAAAGGCACGCAGGCGGCGGTTCTCCGCGAGCGGCTGGGCATTCCGCACGTCGCGACGGGTGACCTGTTCCGGGCGGCGATCCGCGCGGCCACGCCGGTCGGCCTCGAGGCCAAGGCCTACATGGACGCCGGCGAGCTCGTGCCGGACGGCGTCACGATCCGGATGCTCGAGGATCGCCTGGCGCTGCCCGACGCGGCTGCCGGCGCGATCCTCGACGGCTTCCCCCGGACCGCGATCCAGGCCGAGGCGCTCGACCAGTTCCTCGAGGCCCGCGGATCGCGCGTCGACGCCGCCCTCCTCATCGACGTTCCCGCCGACCTCCTCGTGGAGCGGCTGTCCGGGCGCCGCGTCTGCCAGGCCTCGGGTCACCCCTATCACCTGGAGCTCAACCCTCCGCGCGTCACGGGTGTCTGCGATCTCGACGGGTCGGCGCTGGTCCAGCGGGCCGACGACGCACCGGCCACCGTTCGCGCCCGCCTGGCCGGGACGCTCGGCGACCTCAACGACGTCGTGGCCCATTACCGCGCGACGGGGGCCCTTCGCGTCGTGGATGGCCGGCAGCCGATCCCCGCCGTCTCCGCCGGCCTCCTGGCCGTCCTCGACGCCGGCCTGCGATCCATGGGGTTGCGCTGAGGTGGTCACCCGCAAGTCGAAGCGCGAGATCGAGAAGATGCGCCGCGCCGGACGGGTCGTCGCCGAGGTGCTCGCCCTCGTCGAGGGCGAGCTCGCGCCGGGTGTCACCACGGCCCACCTCGACGAGCTCGCCGAGCGCCACATCCGGGCCGCCGGCGGCACCCCATCCTTCAAGGGCTACCTCGGCGGCGGACGCTACGGGCGTGGCCCCGGGGCGTTCCCGGCCAGCACCTGCATCTCGCTCGACGACGAGGTCGTCCATGGCATTCCCGGCGACCGTACGATCCGGGACGGCCAGCTCGTCTCGGTCGATGTCGGTGCGATCGTCGACGGCTGGCACGGCGACGCCGCCCGGACCTTCGTGGTCGGCGACATGCCCGAGGCGGTCCGGGAGCTGGTGGCCGCGACCCGCCTGGCGATGATGGCCGGGATTGCCGCCGCGGTGGCCGGCAACCGGGTGGGGGACATCTCGGCTGCGGTCGAGGATATCGGCCGTCAGGCCGGCTACGGGATCGTCCGCCAATTTGTCGGCCACGGCATCGGGACGGAGATGCACCAGGACCCCCAGATTCCCAATTACCGGACGGGCTACCGGGGGCTGGAGCTCCAGGCCGGCATGTGCCTCGCCATCGAGCCGATGTTCACCCTCGGTGGCCCGGAAGTCGAGGTCATGCCCGACCACTGGACCGTGGTGACCGCGGACGGCTCCCTGGCCGCCCATTTCGAGCACACGATCGCGGTGACCGAGTCGGGTCCCGAGATCCTCACGACGGTCTGAGCAGGGTTGCCCGAAGTGACCACCATCTGATACGCTACGCGTTCGTGTGTCGGCCCGCCGGGCCGGCACTCGTCGTGAGAAAGGGACGCAGCACCGCCCGTGGCCAAGCGAGACGCGATCGAAGTCGAGGGAACGGTCCTCGAACCGCTCCCGAACACCATGTTCGCCATCGAGCTGGAGAACGGCCACCGAGTGCTGGCCCACATCTCCGGCAAGCTTCGGATGAACTTCATCCGGATCCTGCCGGGCGACCGAGTTCGGGTCGAACTCTCCCCGTACGACCTGACCCGCGGCCGCATCACCTACCGACTGAAGTAGCACCGTCGGCTGCCTCGGGCAGCCACCACATCCGAGGATCCGTTGAAAGTCAGAGCCTCCGTCAAGGCCCGCTGCGACAACTGCAAAGTGATTCGCCGGCACGGCACCGTGATGGTCATCTGCACGAACCCGAAGCACAAGCAGCGGCAGGGGTAGCAGCTCGATGGCACGTATCGCCGGCATCGACATCCCACGCGAGAAGCGCGTGGAGGTCGCCCTCACCTACATCTACGGCATCGGCCTGCCAACCGCCCAGCGGATCCTGACCCAGACCAACGTCAACGCCGATACTCGCGTCCGGGACCTCACCGAGGAGCAGGTCAACCGCCTTCGCGAGCTGATCGACCGGCGCTACAAGGTCGAGGGAGACCTCCGCCGGGAGGTGGCCCTCAACGTCAAGCGCCTCATCGAGATCGGCTCCTACCGCGGCCTTCGCCATCGGCGGAACCTGCCGGTCCGTGGCCAGCGAACGAAGACCAACGCCCGGCAGCGCCGCGGACCGAAGAAGACGGTCGGCGCGCGTCGCAAGGCCACGAAGTAGCACTGAGGGACACCGACACGCATGGCTGAACGGAAGCGGGCCGTCAAGCAGCGGCGCAATGAGAAGAAGAACGTGCCCCAGGGGCACGTCCACGTCCAGGCGTCGTTCAACAACACGATCATCACCATCACCGACCCGGTCGGCCAGGTGATCAGCTGGGGCTCCGCCGGCGTGGCCGGCTTCAAGGGCTCCCGCAAGAGCACGCCCTACGCCGCCGCCCAGTCGGCCGAGATCGCCGCCCGCAAGGCGATGGAGCACGGCATGCGCCAGGTCGAGGTCTACGTGAAGGGCCCGGGCGCCGGCCGCGAGCAGGCGATCCGCTCCCTCCAGATCGCCGGCCTCGAGGTCACCGCCATCACCGACGTCACCCCCATCCCGCACAACGGCTGCCGCCCGCCCAAGCGGCGCCGGGTCTGAGTCGAGACAGGATCCCATGGCCCGATACACCGAGTCCGTCTGCCGCCTCTGCCGCCGGGAGGGCGCCAAGCTCTTCCTGAAGGGCACGCGCTGCTACTCCAAGAAGTGCGCCTTCGAGCGCCGTCCCAGCCCGCCCGGCCAGCACGGCGTCCGCCGTCGCAAGATGGGCGACTTCGGGATCCAGCTGCGCGAGAAGCAGAAGGTCCGCCGCGTCTACTCCGTCCTCGAGCGCCAGTTCCACAACTACTTCGTGGTGGCCGAGAACCAGGACGGCGTGACCGGCGAGAACCTCCTCCGCTGCCTCGAAACGCGCCTCGACAACGTCGTCTTCCGCCTCGGCTTCGCGGCTTCGCGGGCCCAGGCCCGCCAGCTCGTGACACACGGTCACTTCGCCGTCAACGGGGTGCCCACGGACATCCCGTCGTACGTGACCCGGCCGGGCGACCGGATCGAGGTCCGCGACTCGCGCCGCGAGCGCGAGCCCTTCAAGAACGCCAAGGAAACCCTTCGCTCGCACCAGGCGCCAGAGTGGCTCAGCCTGGAGCCGGCCCGCCTCGCCGGCGCCGTCCTGAGCCTGCCCCGACGCGACCAGATGCCGCTCGATCTCAACGAGCAGCTGGTGGTCGAGTTCTACTCGAGGTAACCCCATCCCATGATCGAACTCGAGACCCCGCAGATCGAGCCCATCGAGGAAGTCGGCACCTACGGCAAGTACGAGGCCGGCCCCCTCCAGGCCGGCTACGGTGTCACCCTCGGCAACGCCCTCCGGCGCGTCCTCCTCTCCTCCCTCGAGGGGGCCGCGGTCACGTCGATCCAGATTCGCGACGTGTACCAGGAGTTCTCGACGATCCCGGGCGTCAAGGAAGACGTCACCCAGATCGTCCTGAACGTCAAGAAGCTGCGCCTGAAGAGCTTCGCCACCCACCCTGTCCAGCTGCGGCTCACCAAGAGCGGCGCCGGACCGGTCCTGGCGGCTGACCTGACCGAATCGGCCGATGTCGAGATCGTCAACCCGGACCTCGTCCTGATGACGCTCGACGCCGACGACGTGACGGTCGAGATGGACCTGACGGTCGAGCGCGGCGTCGGCTACCTGGGCGCCGAGCGCGCCGAGGCCCTGCCGATCGGCGTGATCGCCGTCGACGCCATCTTCACCCCCGTCCGGAAGGTGAACTACTGGGTCGAGGGCATGCGCGTCGGCCAGGTCACCAACTACGACAAGCTGACGATCGAGATCGAGACGGACGGCAGCCTCAGCCCCGAGGAGGCGCTCAGCCGGTCGGCCCAGATCCTCATGGAGCAGTTCCGGCCCTTCGTGACGATCGGCCAGGCGGCCATCCCGGGGGACCGCCCCGGGGCCGGCGCGCCGCAGCTTCCACCGAACATGCTCGACATGCCGATCGAGGAGCTCGACCTCCCGATGCGGGCCTACAACTCGCTCAAGCGCAACAACATCGTCAAGGTCGGCCAGCTCCTGCAGCTGAAGGACGACGACCTCCTGCGCATGCGCAACTTCGGCAAGAAGTCGCTCGACGAGATGAAGGAGCGCCTCCGCATGCGCGGCTTCATCCTCCCCGAGACCGAGCCGTCGGAGTTCGAGGGCGAGGAGGCCGCGGCCGAGGAGGCCGACGCGCCGTTCGAGGGCGAGGACGCCTGAGATGGCTCACCGCATCGACGGCCGGAAGCTCAGCCGCAAGATGGGGCCGCGCCTCGCCCTCTACAAGAACTTGACCGTCTCCATCCTCCGCTACGAGCGGGTCAAGACGACCGAGGCGAAGGCCAAGGAGGTCCAGGGACGGGTCGAGCGGATGATCACGCTCGCCAAGCGCGGCGATCTCGCCGCCCGGCGGTCGGTGACCTCGCAGTTCCCGAACGAGCCGCTCGTCATCACTAAGCTCTTCGACGAGATCGCCCCGAAGTACGCCGACCGAACGTCCGGCTACACCCGGATCGTGAAGATCGGCCAGCGCGCGGGCGACGCCGCAGAGATCGTCCAGATCGAACTGGTATAGAAGCAATTTGGAGTAGCTCCTCGCCGCTCCGTCGAGCGCAGCCGAAGGCGGCGCGGAGCACACGAACGAGCGCACACCAAGGTGCGTGAGTGAGTGCGCGGACGTGCCAACGCACGGATGTGCCGATGCAGCGGCGACCCAGTGAAGGCGTCCGAGAGGACGCCCTGGTGCGGTATCGCGCACTGGTCGAATACGACGGCACGGATTTCGCCGGCTTCCAGCTCAACCCTGGGAGACGGACGGTCCAGGGGGCGCTCGAGGCGGCGCTGGCCCACCTCTCGGGTGGAGTCCGGCTCCCCGTCGACGGCGCCGGTCGAACGGATGCCGGGGTCCACGCAACGGGACAGGTCATCGCCTTCTCCTACGCGGGACACCTGACGGCAGACGAGCTGACCGAGGCCCTCAACGGCCTGCTCCCGCCGGACGTCGCGGTCCGCGACGTTCGATGGGCGGCCCCGGGCTTCCATCCCCGCCACGCGGCGCGATACCGGGACTATCGCTACACCGTCTGGAACGGACCGCGCAGCCCGCTCCGGGAACGGACGTCGTTCCGGGTGCGGGCCCCGCTGGACACCGAGGCGATGGCGCGAGCCGGCCTGGCCTTCATCGGCCGGCACGACTTCGGGGCGTTTGGGGGAGCCGATCCGCAGCCGGTCCGAACCGTCTTCGTGGTTCGGGTCCGGCGGCGGGGCGACCTGGTTACCATCGACATCCGGGCCAACGCCTTCCTCAGGGGGATGGTCCGGCGCATGGTCGCCGCCCTCATCGCCGTGGGGCAGGGGAAGATCGAGGAAACCGCGATCGCGACGGCCCTTGCCGAGCGTCGACCGGCCTTCGCCGGGGCAGCCGCCCCGGCTCGGGGACTGTGCCTCAGGCGCGTCGCCCTCGGGCGACGACAGGAACGAACGAGCGGAGAACACGAGGAACGATGAACGCCAAGACCTATACGGCTCGGGAGAGCGAGATCGAGCGACGCTGGTTCGTCGTGGACGCGACGGGCCAGACGCTGGGCCGCCTCGCGACCCAGGTCGCGCACGTCCTCGAGGGCAAGCACAAGCCCACCTACACGCCGCACCTGGACACCGGTGACCATGTCATCGTCCTGAACGCGGCGAAGTTCACCGTGAGCAGCGACAAGATCGACAGCAAGTCCTATCCGCGCCACAGTGGCCATCCCCAGGGCTTCAAGGAAGAGTCCCTCGGGCACCTCCTGCAGCGCCGCCCCGAAGAGGTCCTCCGACGGGCCATCAAGGGCATGCTGCCCCACAACCGGCTCGGCACCCAGCAGCTCCGGAAGCTGAAGATCTACGCCGGATCAGATCATCCCCATCAGGCCCAGCGGCCTGAGCCGCTCGCCTGACGGAGGAGCCTTCCCCATGACGTCAACTGCCTTCAACTCCGGGACCGGGCGGCGCAAGACCGCGGTCGCGCGCGTTCGCCTCATTCCGGGCGAAGGCGAGATCGTCGTCAACGGCCGATCGATGCTCGAGCACTTCGGGAACGCGATCGACGAGGCGGACGTCCGCATGCCTTTCCGGGTGACCGGCACCGAGGGCCGCTTCAACACGATGATCAAGGTCGAGGGTGGGGGCGTGACCGGCCAGGCCGGCGCCATCCGCCACGGCATCGCTCGCGCCCTCCTCGAGTTCGATCCCGACGGCTACCGGCTGTCCCTGCGCCAGGCCGGCTTCCTGACCCGCGATCCGCGGATGAAGGAGCGCAAGAAGTACGGGCTCAAGAGAGCCCGAAAAGCGCCCCAGTACACCAAGCGGTAGCGGCGCCCCGAGCCCCCACCGCGCGGCCGCTGGCGGCGTTGGTCGCTGCGGTCCTCGCTCACGGACGTTCGGGTCCGCTCGCTTCGGTTCTCGCGACCGCCTTGCCATCGACTCGCCATGTGCGCCCCGAGCCCCCACCGGGCGCGGCCACGTCACGAGCCGGGCGCGCGCGGCGGACTACAGTTCCGGGATGACCGATACGGCTGAGGCGATCGCGCCAGTGGGCAGCTTGCGAGGGCGGGACTTCGTCAGCGCGGGCGACCTGTCGCCGGCGGAGATCCGGCGCGTCCTTGCCACGGCCGCCCGCCTGAAGGCTGACTTCTCGGCGAACCGCCGACACGAGCGGCCGCCGCTCGTCCGGCGGACCCTGGCGATGCTCTTCGAGCGCCCGTCGCTGCGAACCCGCGTCACGTTCGAGGCGGGCATGGTCCAGCTCGGGGGGTCGGCGATCCAGCTGACCGCGGGGAACGTCGGCTGGGGAGTGCGGGAGACGGTCGCCGATGTCGCCCGCAACCTGCAGGCCTACGTCGACGCGATCGTGATCCGGACCGGTCCCCACGAAGTGGCCCTCGAGTTCGCCGCCCGGGCGTCGATCCCGGTGATCAACGCCCTGACCCTCCACGAGCACCCCTGCCAGGCCCTGGCCGACGTGTACACGATCGAGGAGGCCATGGGGTCCATTGCCGGCCGCCTGGTGACGTTCGTGGGGGATGGCAACAACGTCTTCCACTCGCTGGCCATCGTTGCGGCCGGACAGGGCGCTCACGTGCGCCTGGCGCACCCTCCCGGCTACGGCCCGGATCCCGCAGTCGTCCAGCGCGCCCGCGAGCTCGGCGCGACCGCCGGCGGGACCGTCACCCTGGGGGCCGACGCGCGAGCGATGGTCGAAGGTGCCGACGTCATCTACACCGACGCCTGGACCTCGATGGGCCAGGAATCCGAGACCGAGGCGCGCCGCGCAGCCTTCGCCTCGTACCAGGTCGACGCCGGCCTCGTCGCGATCGCCGGGCCGGCGGCACGGGTCCTCCATTGCCTGCCCGCCCATCGCGGCGAGGAGATCACCTCCGACGTGATGGACGGCCCGCAGAGCCTCGTCTTCCAACAGTCGGAGAACCGCCTCCACGTCCAGAAGGGGCTCCTCGTGGAGCTCCTCGGCGACCCTGCCCACGTCGGTGATTCGGACTCCGCCGACGCCGGCGACCCGGGCCCTGGCGCCGACGGGCATGCCAGAATCGGCCCTGGATGAGCCAGACCCTCTACGAGCAGTACAAGGATGCCCTCCGGCGTGGGCACGTCGCCGCCCTTCGCGGCAGGCTGGACGTCGCCCTCGCGGCGTATGAGGAAGCCGCGCTCATCGCCCCCGATCGGGCCCTGCCACACGCGAGCCTCGGCGACGTCTTCCAGCGCCTCGGGCGCGTCGAGGCGGCCGAGGCGGCCTATGCCGTCGCGCTCACTCGCGCTCCCGGCGACGAGGCGGCGCTCCGGGGTCGGGCCGAGCTCCGCGCCGGGCTCGGCAACCGGCTCGACGCGGCGCGCGACTTCGAGGCCCTGGCGGACGTCCTGGAGCACGCCGGACGGCTCGTCGACGCCTGCGATGCGGCGCGACGGGCGCTCGAGCTCGCCGAGTCGCGCACCCGCCGCCGAGCCGTGGAGCGCCTGACCGGGCTGTTGCGCCAGCAGGACGCCGACCCCTCCGCCGCCGAGGCCCTGCGCCTCGCACTCCTGCTCCTCGAGCCAATCCGCGCCGACGCGTCGGACGACGCGGCCGCGGGCGACGGAATCGACCTCGGTGCCGGATCCGCGGCCCCGGACGATGCCCGGGGCGCCGGCGCACCCGAGGACGCGCGCGGGACCGAATCGCCCGAGGGACACACGCCCGGCCTGTCCGCAGCGGGCCCGCCCCGAACATCGCCGTGGACGCCGCCCCTGCTCGACCCGCCGTCCGCCCTGGCGTCCGCGGAGGCGATGCTCGACGCCCACGACGTCGCCGGAGCGCGCCATCTTCTCCTCGAGCTGGCTGCCCAGCAGCGCGGCATCGGCCACCTCGATGCGGCGCTCGACGCCTGCCTCGCGCTGATGCCGATCGACCCGGCCGACACGGCCCTCCAGCTGGAGATCGCGGCCAACCAGGCGGCCCGCGGCTGGGTCGAGATCGCCGCCGAGAAGGTCCGCCTGCTCGGCCGCCTGTCGGAGCTCGATGACGATGCGGCCGCGAGCGAGGCCATCGCCGCGTTCGCCGCCGGGCAGGGCTTTGCCGACCCGGCACCTGCGGCACCCGCGGAAGGCGCCGCCCCGAACGGGGCCTGACCCCTCCCGCGACACGCGGATCGCCTTGCCGACAGGCGCGACCGGAGGCCTCGGACGACCGCGCCCGGCCCGGCGGAGCATCGAGACGCCCGGCCCGGCGGGGAGGGGGTGCGATGCTACACTCGCTGGACGATGCAGCAGCTCCTCGCGTCGATCCTGGACCAGGTTCGGCCCACGACACTGCTCGACATCGGGATCACGGCGCTCCTCGTCTACTGGCTCTTCAGCCTGATTCGCGGGACGCGCGCGGTCCGCCTCGTCATCGGCGTCAGTGTCCTCTTCGTCGTCTACTTCGCGGCCCAGGCGCTGACCCTCCGCCTCCTCACCCAGATCCTCCAGGCCGGGGCGGTCGTCGGCCTCTTCGCCCTCGTCGTCGTCTTCCAGCCGGAGCTGCGGCGGGCCCTCGAGCGGATCGGCCGCGTTGGCTCGTTCGCCTGGCTCTTCCCGGGCGAGAACACCGTGGCCGTGCACGTGTCCGCGGACGTCGCCCGGGCGGCCTCGCTCCTTTCGGGCGAGGGCCACGGCGCCCTCATCGTCCTCGAGCGCGACACAGGCCTCGAGGAGATCGCCGAGACCGGGGTGATGATCCACGGCGACCTCTCGGTCGACCTTCTCAGCACGATCTTCATGCCCCGCAGCGCCCTCCATGACGGGGCCGTCATCGTCCGGGGGGCGACCATCCTGGCCGCCGGGGCGCTCCTCCCGTTGACGGAGACGACGGTCCACACGGAGCGCTTCGGGACGCGCCATCGGGCCGCTCTCGGCATCACCGAGCAGACGGACGCGGTCGTCGTCGTGGTCTCCGAGGAGAACGGCCAGGTCAGCCTCGTCGAACGGGCCAGGATCGTCCGCAACCTCAACGAGCTGCAGCTCGCCCGGGCCATCCGCGAGCTGCTGGATCCGGCAGCCGACGGGACCCGCCGGCGGATCCGGGGCCGGACGGGCAGCAGAGCCCCGACGCTGGCCGACCTCGGCCAGCTCGTCCGTCGATCGAACCGGCGAACCCAGGCCGCGCCCGAGGCGCTCGCCTCCGCCGCACCGGCAGTCCCGGCGCCCCCACCCGGGTCGTCGGCGGTCGCGGCCGCGGGCGAGCCTGTCCCGGCGACGGAAGCGGACGTTGCCCCTGACGCCGACGCCGCCGACGAGGTGGGCGGCACCCCCAGGGCTGACGCCGCCGCGCTGGCACGAGGCGGCGCCGACGCGATGTCCGGGACGCCGGACGCCGCGCACGCAGCGCCCGTGGGCGACCTCCGCGGGCCGGCCGCCAGGAAGGCCGGATGAAGCGCGGGATCCGCCTCCTCGTCCACAATTGGCCGCTCAAGCTCGGCGCGTTGGCTCTGGCCACGCTCCTGTACGCCGGCCTCGTGATTTCCTCCAGCGCCCAGCTCTTCGAGGGCTCCGTACCGATCGAGACGCTGGGCCTCTCCTCGAGCGTCACGATCCTGTCCGACCTCGGCGCCGTCCGGCGCGTTCGCTACTTCGCGCCCGAGGACCTCGGCCTCCGCCTCGACAGCTCAAGCTTCCGGGCCACGGTCGACCTGTCGGCAATCCCCGCGACCGGTGGCCGGACCTCGGTCGCAGTCCGCGTCTCCGCCGTCGATCCGCGGATCCAGGTCCTCGACTACGAGCCGCGCCAGATCACGGTCCAGCTCGACGCCGTCATCAGCCGGACGGTTCCGATCCGGGCCGTCCTCGGCCCCATCCCGACCGGCCTAGACGTCGGCGATCCGACGCTCTCGGTGGCCGAGGCCACCGTCAGCGGCGCCGCCTCGATCGTGAACCGGGTTGCCGAGGCCCAGGCCCGGTTCAGCGTCGACGCCTCGGGCATCGACATCAATCGTACGGTCGACCTCCTTCCGGTCGACGCCGGCGGCGAGCCGCTGATGCCCGTTGACGTGACCCCGGCTGCCGTTCGCGTCCGCCTGGCGATCTTCACCAACCGCCAGACCCGCTCGCTGCCGGTCCGGCCCATCGTCGTCGGCACGCCTGCCGCCGGATTCGAGGTCGCCGCGGTGAGCACGGCGCCGCTCGTCGTCTCGATCGAGGGGGACGTCGACAACATCGCCCCCCTCGAGTTCGCCGACACCGCCCCGATCACGATCACGGGCGCCTCCTCGACGGTGACGATCGACATCCCGCTCTCGCTCCCTGAAGGCGTGCAGGCGCCCGGGTTCACCACCGTCCATGTCGTCGTGACCCTGCGGCCGATCACGGCGACCAGGACGTTCGACGCGGGCCTCGTCCTGTTCGGGGCACGCGCCGACCGAACCTACGCCCTGTCGACAGGCCGCGTCCTCGTGACCATCGGCGGCCCGGTCGCCGACCTCGACCGCCTCTCCGGGTCGTCGCTGACCCTGACGCTCGACGTTTCGGGCCTCGACGTCGGCGCCCACCAGGTCACGGCGGCCGCCAACCTCATCACCGGGCTCAGCCTCATCGGGGCGAGCCCCAACCCGATCACGGTGACCGTCGGCACGTCGACCCCGCCCACGCCGGCAGTCACGCCCTCGCCCGGACCCTGACCCGACGGGGCCGGTCCCCGTCACAGCCGTCCCTGCCGTCGCCGGGCATCATTGGCGAAGGGCAACGAGAACCAGACGCGGAGGAACCCCGAGACCGTGGCTCGCCTGTTCGGCACCGATGGCATTAGCGGCGTCGCCAACATCGACCTCCGGCCGACGATGGCCTACGCCCTCGGCAGGGCAACCGCCTACCGGCTGGCCCGGGATCACGGCTCGATCGTCGTCGGCCAGGACACCCGCCAATCCGGGGACATGTTCGTGGCCGCGATCACGGCCGGCGCGACGAGCATGGGGAGCGATGTCCACCGGGTCGGGGTGGTGCCCACGCCGGCCCTCGCGTTCCTGGCCGGGAGCGGCAGCCACGCGGCCGGGATCATGGTCTCGGCATCGCACAACCCGGCCGCCGACAACGGCCTCAAGGTCCTCGATGCGGCGGGCCTGAAGCTCGACGATCCCGTCGAGGACGAGCTCGAACAGCTGATCTGGCGGACCGAGGAGCTGGGAGGCGTCGGCAACGGCGAGCTCGGCCGGGCCATCGACGCCACGGACCAGGTGGCCGGCTACGTCGAGGATCGGCTGCGCCTCGCCCGGGCCGTCGACGCCGGCGGCCTCCGGATCATCCTGGACGCCGCGAACGGGTCGGGGTTCGGCGTGGCGCCGGGCATCCTCACCGCGACCGGGGCGTCGGTCGAGGTCATCAATGCCGCCCCGGACGGGCGCAACATCAACCTCGAGTGCGGGGCCACGGATCCGGCGGGCCTCGCCCGGGTCGTGGCGGCACGCGGGGCGGACGCCGGCTTCGCCCTTGACGGCGACGCCGACCGCTTGATCGCGGTCGATGCCGCGGGCAGCGTCGTGGACGGCGATCAGGTCCTCGGGATCCTGGCCCTCGAGCGCCTGGGGCGCGACGCGCTCGCGGGGCGGACGCTCGTCGTCTCGGTCCTCTCGAACGGAGGCCTCCAGCGAGCCGTGGAGGCGGCCGGCGGCATCGTCGTCCGTACGCCCGTCGGCGACAAGTACATCCTCGACGGCATGCAGGTTGCCGGGGCCGGTCTGGGCGGCGAGAAGAGCGGCCACGTGATCGTGGCCGAGCACACGACATCGGGAGACGGGATCGTCACCGCCCTCGAGGTCCTGCGGGTGATGGTCCAGGCGGGCCGGCCGCTCGCGGAGCTCGCCGCCGGCATCCGGCTCATGCCTCAGCAACAGCGGGCCGTGCGGGTGCGTCACAAGGACCAGTGGGAAGGGGATCCGGCCCTCCAGCGGGCGATCGAAGCGGCGCGCCAGCGTCTCGGGGATGCCGGTCGGATCCTCGTCAGGCCCTCCGGCACCGAGCCCGCCCTGCGGGTCATGGTCGAGGGGTCCGACGCCGCAGTCGTCTCGGAGCTGGCCGACGCCCTGGCTGCCCTCGCGGCGGAGCGACTACACTGATCGCGGTGCCCATCCCATCGAGCCAGGAAACGCCCGGCGTGGCCGGAGCGACCAGACGAGGAACCTGACCACCGATGTGCGGCATCGTCGGTTACACCGGCCCCCGCGAAGCGGGACCCATTCTCATCGAAGGCCTTCGGCGCCTCGAGTACCGGGGCTACGATTCGGCGGGCATCGCCCTCGTCGACGAGGAGGGCGACCTCTTCGTCGAGAAGAAAGCCGGCAAGCTCGCCAACCTGACGACGGCCATCGCCGACCGGACTCCCCACGCGGCCATGGGCCTGGCCCACACCCGCTGGGCGACCCACGGCCGGCCGAACGACCTGAACGCCCATCCCCACGTCGACTGCACAGGCAAGATCACGGTCATCCACAACGGGATCATCGAGAACTTTCGGGAGCTCCGGGACGGCCTCGAGGCCCGCGGCCACGTCCTCGAGTCGGAGACGGACACCGAGGCCCTCGCCCATCTCGTCGAGGAGGCCTACCAGGGCGACCTGGCCGATGCCGTCCGGGCGGCCCTCCGGCAGGTCGTCGGGGCCTACGCCCTGGTGGTCATGCATCGAGAGGAGGCCGGCCGCCTCGTCGGCGCGCGCCAGGATGTTCCCTTCGTGGTGGGCCTCAACGGCGAGGAATCGTTCATCGCCAGCGACGTCGCGGCGATCCTCGCCCACACCGACCGGATCGTCTTCCTCGAGGAGGGTGACGTCGCCGACGTCCGGCCGACCGGGGTCCTGGTCACCGATGTCGAGGGCAACGAGCGCATCCGGCTCGAGACCCGCATCGACTGGTCGCCCGAAGTCGCCGAGAAGGGCGGCTTCGAGCACTTCATGCTCAAGGAGATCCACGAGCAGCCGACGGCCCTCCGCCAGTCCCTGGCGGGTCGGGTCGGCCGCGACGGGCGGGTCCACGTGCCCGAGATCGAGGCCCTTCTGCCGGCGCTCCGCGAGATCACCCGGATCGAGCTCGTCGCCTGCGGCACGGCGTCCTACGCGGCTCTCGTGGGGGCCGCCGCCCTCGAGGCCTGGACCGGGCTTCCGGCCCGGGTCACGGTCGGCTCCGAGTTCCGCTACAGCCCGCCGCCCCTCGACGGGCGGACCCTGGTCATCGCCGTGACCCAGTCGGGCGAGACGGCCGACACGATCGCCCCGACCCGCTTCGCGCGCGGGCGCGGCTGTCCGATCGTGGCCATCACCAATACCGTCGGCTCGGCCATCACCCGCGAGGCGGACGCGGTCCTCTTCCTGCAGGCAGGCCCGGAGATCGCCGTGGCTGCCTCGAAGACCTTCGTCACCCAGGTCACCACCCTCGTCGTCCTGGCGGCGGCGATCGGGCGCCTCCGGAGCATGATGCCCGAGGCGGCCGAGGTCGAGCTGGCAACGGCCCTCCGCGCCCTGCCGGACGCCGCCCAGCGGGCGCTCGAGCTGAATGCCCCGCACGCCCGCGACCTGGCCCGGCGCTACGTCAACTCGCGCGGCTTCATGTTCGTCGGCCGCGGCTCGACGTATCCGGCCGCCCTGGAGGGCGCCCTGAAGCTAAAGGAGATCAGCTACGTTCATGCCGAGGGCTACCCGGCCGGCGAGCTGAAGCATGGCCCGATCTCGCTCCTCGACGCCGAGTGCCCGCTCGTCGCGGTCGCGACGCGCTCGTCGACCTACGACAAGCTCATCAGCAACGTGATGGAGGGCCGGGCCCGCGACGCCCGGGTCATCGCCGTGGCCACCGAGGGCGATCCCCAGATCGAGCGCTTCGCCGACGACGTCTGCTGGGTGCCCGACACGCACGAGGCTGTCAGCGCCGTCCTGGCGATCATCCCCCTCCAGCTCTTCGCCTACCACGTGGCCATCGCCAGGGGAACCGACGTGGACCAGCCGCGCAACCTGGCGAAGTCCGTCACGGTCGAGTAGCCGCCGATGCCCGATGGCGATCGTGTCGCCGAGGCCATGGACGCGGCGGGGGAGGCCGGCGGCCTCCCGACTGCCGTTCCGGCCGGCACCACGGAACTCGGCATCGACATCATCAAGGTAGAGCGGATCCGCCGCTCCCTCGATCGCTTCGGGAGCCGCTTCAGCACCCGGGTCCTGACCGAGGCCGAACAGCGCTACGTCCGGGATCGGCCGGAGACGTTCGCCGGGCGCTGGGCGGCCAAGGAGGCGGTCAGCAAGGTCCTCGGCCTCGGGGTCCGGGGCATCGGCTGGCGGGACATCGAGATCGAGCGAATGCCGACCGGCCAGCCGGCCGTGCGCCTCCACGGACGGGCCGCCGGCCGGGCGAGCCAGCTGGGCATGGACCGCATCGCCGTCTCGATCACCCACGAGTCCGAGTACGCCGTCGCCATCGCCTTCGGCATCCGGACCGCCGGCGGGCGCTACGTCTTCCCTCTCGACATCTAGGCACGGCTCGACGACCGGGAACGGCGGATCCTGGCGCGCATGGAGCGTCTCAGGACGATGCACGAGGCCACGGCCGCCGAGGCAGGCCTCGCCGAGCCTGAGCGTGCCTGAGCGGCGGCTCGGCTTCCAGCACCGCGCCGGCGACGGGGATGCCGAGCCGGCGGCGCCGCGTGCGGCCGAGCCGCAGGCAGAGGGCGGCACGACCCTCGACGACCGGACGGTCGCAAACCTCCTCCCGGAGCGCCCCCCTCGTGGGCACAAGGGAACCTTCGGCAAGCTCCTCGTCATTGCCGGCTCGCTCGACTACGCGGGCGCGGCGCTCCTGGTCTGCCGGGCAGCCGGCCGGGCCGGCGCGGGGCTCGTGACGCTGGCCGTTCCCGAATCCCTCCAGCCGCTGTTCGCGGCCAAGGTCGTTGAGGCCACGACGATGGCCCTCCCGGAGGACGACGTCGAGGAGGTCGATCCTGAACCGGCCCTGGCCCGGATCCTCGACCATGAGCACGACGCCATCGTGCTCGGCCCGGGCCCCCGGCCGGGCCTCGCGCCGACGGAGCCCGTTCGCCGCCTGCTCGCCGGTCGTGACGACGATATGCCCGCCCCGATCGTCCTCGACGCCGAGGCCCTCCGTTCCATGGCCACGCTCGGCGACTGGTGGACCACCGCCGGCCGGCCGGCGGTCCTGACGCCGCATCCCGGCGAGTTCGCGCGGCTGCGGGCGGGAGCCGGCGTGGAGGCCGCCGACGACGGTGACCTGGCGGCCGACGATGCCGCGCGCGCCGGCGCGGCGAGGGACGCAGCGGCCCGCTGGAGCATGGTCGTCGTCCTCAAGGGCGCCCGGACCGTGATCGCCGATCCCGACGGGACGATGTCGGTGGCGCCCTTCGAGAACCCGGCCCTCGCGTCGGGCGGCACGGGCGACGTCCTGGCCGGGATCATCGGGGCGCTCCTGGCCCAGGGTCTCGCGGCCCCGGCGGCCGCCCGGGCGGGCGTCTACCTCCATGGCATGGCCGGCGATCTCGTCCGTGAGCGGCTCGGCGACGCCGGCCTCCTGGCATCGGACCTGCCTGAAGCCGTGCCCGTCGTCCGCAAGCGCCTGGCCGCCATCGCCGAGCGGGCCCGGAGCGGTAAGCGGCTGGGGTTCGCGGTCCACGCGCCCGGCATGTCGTGACGGCGGAGATCGGTTCGGCGCCGGGCACCGCGTTCGACCCCGGGACCCTTCCCCGGACTGCCTGGCTGGAGGTCGACCTCGACGCCATCCGGGCGAATCTCGAGGTCATCCGGATCCTGGCCGGCCCCGGCACGCCGGTCTTTCCCGTGGTCAAGGCCAATGCCTACGGCCACGGCGCCGTCCAGGTGGCGCGGGCCCTCGAGGCGGGCGGCGCCGACGGCTTCTGCGTGGCCGCCATCGACGAGGCCCTGGCCCTCCGCGCTGGGGGCGTGCGTCGCTCGATCCTGGTCCTCTACCCGGTCCCGCCGGCCTGGGCGGCCGTGGCGGCGCGAACGCGGATCTCGATCACGGCCGGCGACCCGGACCTCCTCGCGGCGACCCTCCGGGAGCTCGCGGCCGTGGGCGTCGGCCGGACCCTCCGGATCCAGCTGGAGGTCGAGACGGGCCTCGGCCGGGGTGGCTTCGCGGGGCAGGGCCTGATCGCGGCGGCCCGCCAGATCGACCGGGCACCCGAAGTCCGGCTGGCCGGCCTCTGGACCCATCTCCAAGCCCCCGAGGACGGAGGAATGACCGACCGCCAGGTCGCGGCCTTCGAGGCGGCGACGGCGGCTCTCCGTGATGCCGACGTCCGCCTCCCGCGGCGCCACGTTCGAGCCAGCGGCTCGCTGGTGACCGAGGCCGTGGCGTCCTATGACGGGGTCCGGCCGGGCCTCTCCATCTACGGCCTCATCCCCGACGAGCTGGCCCGCCTTCGCGACGACGCGACGGCCGCCCGGCTCCGGCCGGCCCTCTCGCTGCATGCGCGGCCGGTCCGGGTGGTGGACCTGCCGGCCGGCTGGGGGATCAGCTACGGCCCGACGTTCCGGACGACCCGCCCGAGCCGGATCGCGACCCTGCCGGTCGGCTATGGCGACGGCTGGTCGCGGGGCCTGTCGAACCGGGCCGAGGCCCTCGTCCGGGGGATCCGCGTGCCGCTCGTCGGCAACGTCGCCATGGATGCCGTCATGGCCGACGTGACCGACGTGCCGGGTCCGCCCGTCTCGGTGGCCGACGACTTCGTCCTCATCGGGCGCCAGGGCGCCGCCGAGATCCCGGTTGTCGAGGTCGCCCGGGCCCGCGGCACGAACACCTGGGAGGTCTGCACCGGCATGGCTCGCCGCCTGCCCCGAGTGTATCATGCCGCGTCCGGACCGACCGTGGTCCAAACGCTCGTCGCCGGAGGGCACGGATGACGCGCCTTGAACTCTGGAACGGGGACATCTGCGTCCTGGAGGTGGATGCGATCGTGAACCCGGCCAGCCCGACCCTCTGGATGTCGACCGGCGTCGGCGGTGCCCTGAAGCGGGCCGGCGGCGACAGGATCGAATTCGCGGCCGTCCGTCAGGGACCCAGCGCCGTCGGCGAGGCGATCGTCACGGAGGCCGGGGCCCTCGCCGCCCGCGCCGTCATCCACGCGGTTTCGCTCGACGGCGAGCATCGGACGTCGGCCGAGGCGATCGCCGCGGCCGTCAGGAGCGCCATCGCCCGCGCCCGCGAGATCGGGGCCACCAGCGTCGCCTTCCCGGCCCTCGGCACGGGCGTCGGCGGGTTCCCCCTCGACGAGGCGGCCGCCATCACCGTCCGGACCGTTCGAGAGGAGCTCCGCATTGACGATTCCATCGAGCACGTGATCTTCGCCCTCCGCGGTGCAGCGCCCTACGAGGCCTTCGGGCGCGCCCTGGCCCGGGCCAGCGAAGGCGCCCCGGACGCTGCCGTCCCCGTCCGACGAACGCCCGGGGCCGACGCATGACGGCCAGCGGCCCGTTCGAGATGCCGGACGATCAGCGGGAGGACCTCGTCGAGGAGGTGGCACGGGAGATCCAGGTCCGAGGCCTCACGACTTCCGCCGTCCATTTCCTCCACGCCAGCCGGCCGTACCGGCCGTTGGGTGCCAACGCCATGCTCTTCTTCGATCCCGTGCTGCGCAGCCTCTTCGGCGGCGACGTGGCCGGGGCGAGCGCCATTCTCGCCGACGAGGACGGCATCGAGCAGCTGATCGAGCGCCTGGAGGAGCTGGACGAGGAGACGGCCTGGGACGCCTGAAGCGGCACGGGTCGGCCCCGACCCCCGGCTGCGGGCCCCGGTAGCATGACGACGTGACTCGGGCACCCCACGCTCTCGCCATCGTCGACGCAGGCCGGGCGACGACGTCGGTCAGCCTGCTTGCCCGCGTCCAGGATCGATGGCGGCTCCTGGGTTCCCTCGCGGCGCCGGCCGGCACGCCCGAGACCGCGCTCCTCTCGGTGGTGGCGGCGCGCGCCCTCGCGGCCGGCGCGGAGCTGGTGCCCCGGGCGGAGCTCGAGCCTGGCGCCCTCGACGCCCTGCCTCGCCTGGCGGCCCGGAGCCGCGCCCCCGGCACCCTTGTCGTCCTCGCCGCCACCCGTCGCGCCGCGGGTGACCTGGCCGCCGAGGCGATCCGGACCGGCTGGCGGGTCGAGGTCGCCTCGACTGACACGCACGACCCCCGCGACATGACCGAGCTGGCGCTCCGTGGCGATGTCGGTGCGATCCTCATCGGCGCCGGTGATCCTGCCGGCCCGGATGAGCGGGCCGCCCTCGACGACCTGGCCTCGCTCGGGGGCGCCGCCGCCCGCCGCCGGCCCGAGCTCCGCGTCCTGCTCGGCGGTGCGATCCGCAGCCGCCGAGCCTGGCTCGAGGCCCTCGGGGAGAACCCGCC
>JACQEH010000223.1 GCA_016200675.1 Chloroflexota bacterium
CGCACCGCTGCGACCGCCGCCGGTGATGTCGAGGCCCCGGCTCGGGGACGGGCGCCGGCCGCGACCCGCCCGTCGAAGCTTTCCAAGGATGCCTACCGCCGCCAGCGAGCGGCCGTCGACGCGGAGCTGACGCGGCTGCACCTGCGTCGGAATCACCTCGAGCTGGCGATGGGAGACCCGGCCGTCCAGGCGAACTTCGTGGAGCTGCGACGCATCACCAGCGAGCTGGCCGACGTCGAGACGGCCCTCGCCGCCGCGGAGGACACCTGGCTTGTCCTCGAGGAGCGGGCCCCGTGACCGTCCACATCGGCCTCACGGGACCCATCGGCTGCGGCAAGTCCACGATCGCCCGCTGGCTGGCCGACCTCGGGGCGACCGTCATCGATGCCGACGAGGTGGCTCGCCTCGTGGTCGAGCCCGGCGAACCCGCGCTCGCCCGCGTGCTGGCGGCGTTCGGCGAGGCCGTCCGGGCCGCGGACGGGTCGCTCGACCGACCGGCCCTGGGGCGGATCGTCTTCGCCGACCCAGCCGCGCTCGCCGTTTTGGAGGGAATCCTCCATCCGGCCATCCACGAGCGAATCCTCGCGGCCATGGCCGCGGCCGATTCCGCCGGCGTGCCGGCGATCGTCGTCGAGGCGATCAAGCTCGTCGAGAGCGGGCTGGCGGCCCTCTGCGAGGAGGTCTGGCTGGTCACCTGCGACGGCGCGACGCAGCACCGCCGGCTGACCGGCCGGGGGCTCTCGGACGACGAGGCCCGGACGCGGATGGCCGCCCAGGCAGGCCAGCTCCTCGCGGGCCGGACTGCGGCGACACGGGTCGTCGACACGAGCGGGTCACTCGAGACCACGCGCGCGGTCGTCGCTCGTGCCTACGCCGCCGCGATCGCCGCGCGGCGCTCGACATGAAGAGAGCCACCCGGCCCGCGAGGCGGGCCGGGTGGCCGGGAGGTGCGCCGGGTCAGCGGCGCGGAGACGATGGGGCCGCCGGACGGCCCGCGGCGCCTCGGAAGGCCCGGCGGCCGACGGGTCGAGGGGCTTCCGGCGCCGATGTCAAGGTTTCGGCGATGGGGACGTGCCCGGGGTCGGCGTGGGCTGGATCGGCGGCAGGGTCGAGAAGGCGCCGCCGCCGGCCGGATACGTCTCCGGGATCGGGAGGCCGTACTTGGTGATGATGAGGTTGGTGGTGGCGCCCAGGCGCGAGGCGTCCACCGTCCGGACGTCCTCGGCCGGGCGGAGCACGGCGCTGAACGTCGCGTTCCCGCCCGCCTGGAGATGGCTGATCTCCTCGGCCACGGCGACCGACGCCCGGACGATGTAGAAGTCGCCGGACCGGGCCAGGATCAGGACGTTCTGGTACGTGATCTTGGTCGAGCGATCGGTGTAGTACTTGCCCTTCGTCACCAGGGCCTCCGGCACGTTGACCGTGGCCGTGACGAAGATGTCGACGGTCTCGCCGGCCGCCAGGAGCCCGCCCACGGCCTGGGGTGGGGGAATGGTCAGCGACACGGCCCGCCAGGCCTCCGAATCCGGCCCCACTGTCTCGTTCGGCTGGAGGATCGAGAAGCCGGTCGTGGCCGTGCTCGAGGCGATGAGGTTGGTGGTGACCAGCTGGTCCTTGAGGACGGTGACCGCCAGGACCTTGCCGACCAGGTCGGACGTCTTGCTGACCACGCCCTGGCCGTTGGTCGCATCGAGAGGCACCTCGCGGACGACGACGTCCTCGGGCTCGATCGGCTTGCGGGCCGGGATGGCCCGGGCGGCCACGACGACCTTGGCCTTCTGGAGCGAACCCTGGCCGGCGCTCTGCTGGGCGGCGTTGATGAGGAAGAAGGCCGCCCCGCCGGCGGCGATGGCGAGGACGAGGCCGATCACGATGATGTACCGGCCGCGCCGGTTCGAGTCCTTGTACTCCATTTCCATGGATCGTCATGCCTCCCGTTGGCCCGGTCGCTCCTGCGAGCCGGAGTGGATGCCGTGCCCGGCCCGGCCTAGTTCCAGGGCACCAGCCGCGCCACCTGACCGAGGCGAAGCTGGGGATCGTTCATGTCCGTGATGACCGGCGTGATGGCGTAGGCGGAGACCGTGTTGGCGTCGATCGACGCGATCCGCATCACCGCGAAGCCGCTGATGTCGACGTATTCCTGGTTGCCGCCGCTGCTCGAGCCGTCGACGTTGAGGGTGACCTGGATGAGATGGGTGACCTTGTGGGCCGGGCTGTCCGTGTTCGTGCCCGTCGCCCGGAGAAAGCGTCACCGGGTTCCCGAAGTTGGTGTTCTTGTTCGGGCTGTTCTGGAGCTGCAGGTCGAAGGTGGCGGTGCTGCCCGAGGCGACGATGACGCTCGAGGACCCGGAGGTGAAGGCGAAGTCCTTGCTGACGGTCCCGAACTTCACGGCCATCGGCTGGATCTTCGTGGTGAGGTAGGGGCTGCCCGCCTGGCCCTGGACCCAGATCGTGTAGATGCCGGCCGCGGCGCCGGTCGTCGTCACGTTCTGGAGGCTGACGCCCGTGCCCGACCCCAGCGAGGGCGTCACCGGGTTGGGGTTGTAGGTGATCGGCGTCGCCGACATCGCCCCGGTCGTCATCGGGTTCTGGGGATCGACGGGGTCGCCGAGCGTGCTGAGCGTCACGGTCCCGGAGAAGGACTGGTTCCGGCCGGCCTTCAGGGTCCCGGCGCTGGCCGTCGTGCCGGACGTCGGAAGGTCCAGCTCGGCCGGAGGCGCCAGCGTGAAGTCGGGGATCGCCATCACGTTGCCGGGGTAGACGAGCACGAGGATCTGCTGGCCGACCGTGAACCGGGACTGGACGGCGCTGATGGCGATGCCGGTGGCGTTCCCCGACATCGTCGCGACCTGGTCGTTGGGGTCGGGCGGCGAGATCACGGACGGGAAGAGCGGCCCCGGGTAGCCGGTGGCGATCCAGCCAGCTTCGAGGGCCTTGAGCGTGTTGGCGTTCGTGCTGGGCGTCACGCCGTCGTAGTAGAGCTGCGACGAGACCGACTGGAAGTTCCGGATGTCGAGGGCCACGAAGCCCCGGAAGTCGGCCCCGTTGTTGGGCTGGGCGCCCTGGCCCAGGATGGCCACGACGGGGCCGTGATTCGTGGGATCGGACGCCGGGTCGACGACGTTGAAGGCCGACCCCGGGTTGGGGGCCGAGCGGAGCGAGGGGTCGGGCTCGGACCCGAGGCAGGACGTCGCGTCGGTCGAGAAGTAGTCGGTGAACGCGCTCGGGTTGTCGGAGCAGGGATAGGTCGCACCGGCGTTCGGGCCCGGGTTGTTCACGTAGCGACGGACGGCGATCGGCAGGAGGTCGCCGCGGAGCTGGGCCATCGCCCTGGCTGTGATCGCCTGGTTGCCGAGGCCGATGACCCGCCCGAAGGTGTAGTTGATGGCGTTCGCCACCGCCACCCGGATGGTCCCGCCGGAGATGGTGATGCCCGCGGTCATGTAGGCGTCGTCGCCGCTGTGGCCCGAGGTGTACGTGGGGCTGGTCGGGGGAAGGGGCGCCACGACGCCGTTCGGGTCGCCCGCGAAGTTCGTCGACAGCGTGGCCCGCGCCGAGTCGATGGCGTCACTCGTGGTCGCTCCCGCGATCAGCGCATTCGCCGCGGCCAGCGCTGCCGCGTCGGCCGCGTTCTGGAGGAACCGCCGCTCGCTGTAGAAGCGGCCGATGTCGACGGCGACGCCAGCGGCCGCGAGGAGGCCGGTGATCGCGAGCGCGAAGACGACGAGGACCTGGCCCCTGCTGGCGGCGCGACCGTGCGACCGGGTCCGGTGCGGCCGGGTCCGGCGCGGCCGCATCAATTGATGACCATCGTGACTTCGCCGGTCAGGACCATCCGGCCGTTGCCGTCCTTGGGCAGGAGGGCCGAGATGAACGGGATCATCAGGTCCTGGTGGTACTGGGCGCGCACGGTCACGGTCTCGCCGCTGCGCGGATCATTGGCCGTGACGTTGGCCGGGATGATGTAGGTGATGGTTAGGTCGCCGTCGGTGAAGGTGTCGCCGCTCTGGCTCCACGTCCCGCTGGTGCTGAAGCGCGGCGAGGTCGTCGACAGGAGGTTCATCGAGTTCTTGAGCGTCGTCTCGATGGTGGCGTTGCGGTTGGCGTCGTTGGTCGCCTTGGACTGCGACCCGAGGTAGACGAAGATCGAGCCCTCGCGGGCCGCCTCGCGGGTGGCGTTCGTGAGCGTGATGTAGGAGTTGAAGATGAACCCGAACTGGATGATCCCGAGCAGGATCAGGAAGAGCGGGGTGAGGACGAGCGAGAACTCGACGAGGCTCTGGCCCTCGGCTCGTGAGCGGCGGCGGCTGCGGCCCCTGCGGCCCCTGATGCGCATGCGGTGATGGCGACCTCGAAACGACGCGTCTGGAACGAGTCTCGGGCCGGAACGGGCGCCGCAATATGGGTGACGAGTACCGCGCGCAACGGCCAAAGGTCCCCTAGAACAGGCGTTCGATATCCGTTCGCCTCTGCTAGACTCGGGTCGTGCTGGACTTCAAGCTCGTCGCGCCCTTCGAACCGACCGGGGACCAGCCCCAGGCGATCGCCCGCCTGACGGAGGGCCTGGAGAAGGGTTTCCGCCACCAGACGCTGCTC
>JACQEH010000224.1 GCA_016200675.1 Chloroflexota bacterium
CGCCAGAGCCTCTCCCGCACGGACCTCTTCCACGGCCATATCGGGGGCATCGACACCCTGGCACGATCGCTGCTGGCCGCGGCCGCCTTGATCGAGCGGGGCGCCATCGAGGAGCTCCGGGCAGCTCGCTACGCGGGCTGGAACGGTGACCTCGGGCGCTCGATCCTGATCGGCGAGGCGCTCCTGTAGCTGCTTGCCGGCCGGGTCCTCACCGGCGAGATCAACCCGAAGCCGGTCTCGGGCGGCCAGGAGCGGCTCGAGAACCTCGTCAACCAGGCCATCTGGGCGACCGACAGGGCCACCGACCGGACCTGAGTCGATGGGCCTGGTCCTGGGCATCGATTCGTCGACCACCGCGACGAAGGCCGTCCTCGTCGATCCCGAGGGCACCGTCGCCGGCATCGGCGTCGCCGAGTACGACGTCCGGCTGCCGCACCCCCTGTGGAGCGAGCAGGATCCCGCCCTCTGGTGGACCGGCACCCAGGCGGCCATCCGGAGCGTGCTGGCCGTGACGGGCGTGCCGGGCTCCGACATCGAGGCGGTGGGCCTGACGGGCCAGATGCACGGCGCCGTCCTCCTCGACCGGTCGCGGGCCGTGATCCGCCCGGCGATCCTGTGGAACGACCAGCGCACGGCGGCCGAGTGCGACGAGATCCGGGAGCGCGTCGGGGCGGCCCGCCTCGTGGAGCTCACCGGCAACGACGCCGTCACCGGCCTCACGGCGCCGAAGCTGCTGTGGGTCCGTCGCCACGAGCCGGAGGCCTGGCGCCGGCTCGCCCACGTCCTCCTGCCCAAGGACTACGTCCGCCTGTGCCTGACCGGCGACCTCGCCATGGACCGGGCCGACGGCTCCGGGACGGGACTCTTCGACCTCGCTGCCCGGAGGTGGTCGCCGGAGGTCCTCGCCGCGCTCGACCTCGATCCGGCGTGGTTCCCGCCCACCCACGAGGGCCCCGTGGTCACCGGCACGATCTCGGCGGCGGCGGCCGAGGCGACGGATCTCGTGGCGGGCACCCCGGTCGTGGCCGGGGGCGGGGACCAGGCCGCCAACGCGGTCGGGGTCGGAGCCGTGGCCGAGGGCACCGTTGCCCTCTCGCTCGGCACGTCGGGCGTCATCTTCGCGACCACGGACCGCCCCATCCACGAGGCGCAGGGGCGGGTCCACGCGTTCTGCCACGCCGTGCCCGACCGCTGGCACCTGATGTCGGTCATGCTCTCCGCCGCGGGCAGCCTTCGCTGGTTCCGCGACGCCCTCGCCCCGGGCGAGGACTTCGGGGCCCTGGCCGCGGAGGCAGGCGCGGCGCGGGCCGCCGCCGATGGCCTGTTCTTCCTGCCGTACCTGAGCGGCGAGCGGAGCCCTCATCCCGATCCCCTCGCCCGGGGCGCGTTCGTCGGGCTCACCCTCCAGCACGACCGCCGGCACCTGACCCGCGCGGTCCTTGAGGGCGTGGCGTTCGGCCTGCGGGACGGCCTCGATCTGATGCTCGCCGCCGGGATGGCGCGGCCCTCGGAGATCCGGGCATCCGGGGGCGGGCTGGCCAGCCCGCTCTGGCGGCAGATCCTCGCCGACATCCTCGAGGCGGACCTCGTGACGACGTCGACGACGGAGGGCGCCGCATTCGGCGCGGCCGTCCTGGCAGCAGTGGGGCGGGGCTGGTTCCGGGACGTCCCGGCGGCGGCCGCGGCCCTCGTCCGCACGACCCCAGCCGCGTCACCGGGTCCGGATCGGGCCGCCTACGCCGCAGCCCACGCCGCCTACCGGGAGCTCTACCCGGCGCTCGCGCCGGTCTTCCACCGGGCGTCCCAGGGCAGAAGGCTGGAACCTAGAGGAGCTTCTCCAGCTCGTTCTTGCTGACCTCGCCCGACTTCTTGCCGAGGATGATCATCCCCAGGATGTCGTCCATATCGACATCGGCCTTGTTGACGGTATCGACGATCCGGCCGTGGTACATGACGCTGACCCGCTCCGCCAGGTCGTAGACATCATGGATGTCATGGCTGACCAGGAAGATGCCGATGCCCTCGTTCTTCAGCTGCCGGATCAAATTCCGCACCTGGGCCGTCTCGGCCGGGCCGAGGGCCGCGGTGGGCTCGTCCATGATCAGGATCCGGGCATTGAAGTGGACCGCCCTGGCGATGGCCACGGCCTGGCGCTGGCCGCCGGAGAGGGACTTGACCGGCTTCTTGAAGCCCTTGAAGTTCGGGTTCAGGCGGCCCATGACGGTCCGGGTCGCCTTCTCCATGCCCGAGTCGTCGAGGGTGCCCCAGCGGGTCGTCAGCTCGCGGCCCAGGAACATGTTGGCCGGAGCGTCGATGTTGTCGGCCAGCGCGAGCGTCTGGTAGATCGTCTCGATGTTGTAGACCTTCGCATCGCGCGGATTGGCGATGACGACCGGCTCGCCGTTGATGAGGATCTCGCCGCTGTCGGCCCTGTGGGCGCCCGAGAGGACGCGCATGAGCGTCGACTTTCCGGCGCCATTGCCACCGACGAGGCCGACCACCTCGCCCGGGAAGAGGTCGATGCTGACGTCCTGCACGGCGTGCACGCCGCCGAATGCAACGTTGATGTGGTTCATCGCCACGAGCGGCGTCTTGGTGCCCGTGGGCGCGGCCTGGACTGCCATCAGCTGCCTCGCCTCCGATTGATCGTGTCCGCGCCGACGGCGATGATGAGGACCGCCCCGGCCACGATGTCCTGGCCGGGTGAGTTCAGTCCCTCGTAGGCCAGCCCGTACTTGAGCGAATACATGACGAGGGCGCCGAGGACCGCACCGGGGATGGTGCCGATGCCGCCGGCGAAGGACGTCCCGCCGATCACGGCGGCGGCGATGACATAGAGCTCGTACCCCTGGCCAAGGTCCAGGGTCGCGCCGTTGAGCCGGGCCGAGGCGATCGCGGCGCTGATGGCGGCCAGGATGCCCATGAGGATGTAGACCTTGAGGATCGTCCAGCGGGTGTTGATGCCGCCGAGCTCGGCCGCGTCGGGGTTGCCGCCGATGGCGAAGACATAGCGGCCGAACCGCCGCCGGGTGGCGAGGAACCACATCGCCACGGTGACGCCGATGACGATGAGCACCGGCCACGGGATCCCGGACTCGATCTGGAGCCCGCCCGGCGGCTCGGTGATGCCGTGGGCCTGGGCGTACTGGGTGGCGAGGCCGGCCGGCCAGTGGTAGCTGTTCGCCACGTAGACCGCACCGAGCACGACGAGCGACGACACCGTTCCGATGAGCGCATCTGCCCAGATCGGGCGGAGCGGGAAGCCGAATCGCCGCCGCTCACGACGGTTGTAGTACAGCAGGCCGATGGCCGCCGCCACCATCACCAGGCCGACGATCCAGCTCGCGGTCCCGCCGATCGATCCCTGCGGCCCGCCGCCGAGGACGACGAACTGCTTGTCGTCGGGGGCCTGCGTGGACCCGCCGCTGATGTAGAAGACCACGCCCCGGAAGGCCAGCAGGCCACCGAGCGTGACGATGAATGAGGGCACGCCGATGTAGGCGATGATGTAGCCCTGGAAGGCCCCGATGAAGGCGCCGAGAGCGATCCCGACGGCGAGGGCGAGAAGCCAGCCGTACGAGGTATCGGCCCCGATCGTCGTCGGGTAGATCTCGTGCATGAGAACGGCATAGACCATGCCGACCACGCCGACGACCGAACCGACGGACAGGTCGATGTTCCGGGAAACGATGACGAGGACCATGCCGGTGGCGAGGATCGCCACCGATGCCCCCTGGACGGCCAGGGTGAGCATGTTGACCGGGTCGAGGAATCGGCCGTCGGTGACGAATCCGAAGCCGAGGATGATCACGGCGAGGGCTACGACCATGCCAAAGAGGCGGAGGTCGATCTCGGTGGCCTTGAAGTAGTCCCCTACGACCTGGCGAACGCCGCGGGATCTGCCGGGCGTCGCGGCTGCGTCGGTCATGCCCTCACCCCTGCGAGACGAGGATTGGTACTGCCTGCGCCCCCCGGGACGGCGGGCGCCGGCAGAGATTCAACGACGACGCAAGAGGGTCAGCCGCAGGCAGGCACGCTGCCGGCGGGCACCTTCGAGCAGACGACGTCCTTGGTCACCCAGCCGGCGTCGATCACGTCCTTCAGGTTGTCCTTCGTGATCGGCGTCGGGGTCAGGACAATCGACTTGACGGTGTTGCCACCGGGCGTCTTGAAGTCCTGGGCAGTGGTCGAGGCGGGAGCCGCAGCGGCCGGAAGGTCGGCCGGAGCCTTGATATCCGCCGGCTTGGTGCCACCACAGAGCTGCTCGGCAACGTTGCCGGCGGTCTCGCCGAGCGCGAATGCGTTCTTCCAGACCGAGACGGACTGGGTGCCGAGAGCCACGCGGTTGAGGGCGGCGGCGTCGCCGTCCTGGCCGGAGACCGGGATCTTCAGGCCGACCTGGTTGAGGGCGGCGACGACACCGGTGGCCATGCCGTCGTTCTCGGAGAGAACGGCGTCGATCTTGTTGTTGGCCGCGTTGAGGGCGGCCTGCATCTCGTTCGTGGCGCCCGTGGTGTCCCAGTTCGGGGTGTTCTGCTCGAAGACGATCTTCACGGCGCCGGAGTCGACGAGCGCCTTGAGGCCGCCCTCGTCCATGCCGTCGCGAAGGAACTTCGCGTTGGCGTCGCCGGGATCGCCCTTGATGATCGCGTAGTTGCCCTTCGGCACGAGCTTCGTGATCACCTGGGCCATGATGGTGCCCACCTTCTTGTTGTCGAAGGTGATGTAGAAGGCCTTGGGATCCTCGATCAGGCGGTCGTAGGCGATGACCGGGATGCCGGCATCCTCGGCCTTCTTGATTGCCGGCAGGATCGCCTTGGCGTCCTTGGCGAGGACGATCAGGGCCTTGGCGCCCTGGTTGATCAGGGTGTCGATGTCCGTGATCTGCTGCTCGGAGTTGTCACGGGCGTCGGCCTTGATGTACTTGCCGCCCGCGGCCTCAACGGCCTTCTTGATGGCCGGCTCGTCGGCCTTCTTCCATCGCTCCTGGTCGTAGTTGTTCCAGGAGACGCCGACGGTGCAGCCCTTCGCCGTACCGCCACTCGCGGCCGGTGAGCCGCCGGTGCTTGAACAAGCCGCGAAGACCATCGCGGCTGCGGCCGTCAGGGCCGCCAGTTTGCGTACCATCATTGACTGAGACTCCTCCTCCGGGTTGCCATGGATGATGAGCGCATCACATCGGTAGGCTAGCACCCTCCTCGATGTCGTCCACGGGGATTCTGACCACTGGGCGCGCACGGCGCCCCGATTGCCGCTGCGGTCCGGGTCCGACGAACGGCATCGGCCATCACGCGCTCGCCAGCTGGACGAGCGACATGCGGGGGCCCAGCCAGGCCACCGGGTCGGCCAGGAGCGGTTCGAACGTCATCTCGGCCGCGCCGAGCAGTGGCGCGTCGACGCCGAGCGATGCCGGGACGACGGAGACCAGACCGCGCGGGGCGGCCAGGGCGCGTCGATCCAGCTCGGCCTCCACGGTGCCCGCCACGAACGGATAGATCCGGGAGAAGAGTCCGCCCAGGACGACCCGGCTCGGATCCAGGATGTTGACCAGCCCGGCCAGGCCGAGGCCCAGCCAGCGGCCGACGTGGTCGAGCGCCAGGAGCGCCTCGGGCCGGCCGGCGGCCGCATCGGCCAAGACGGCGGCGACGGCCGCGGTGCCGCCCTCGACCGGGTAGCCGGCCCGCGCGAGGAGGGCGCCCTCGCCGACCTCCGTCTCCCAGCAGCCGACGGAGCCGCAGTGGCAGACCCGGCCGGCCGGATTGACCGGCATGTGCCCGATCTCGCCCGCGTAGCCCGCGCTCCCGGAAAGGGGCAGGCCGTCGACGATCAGGCCGCCGCCGACGCCGACCTCGGCGTGGACGTACAGGACATCGCGCGCGTCCCGTGCCGCGCCCCGACGGACCTCGGCCAGCGCTCCCAGGTCGGCCTCGTTGGCGATCCCGACCGGCACGCCCACCTGGAGGACCTCCGCCAGCCGGTCCCCGAGCGGGATGTCGACCCAGCCGAGGTTCGGGGCGAAGGCCACCAGCCCCGTGGCGCGATTGACGAGACCGGCCACCGCCACCCCGACGCCGATCGGCGTCTCCCCCGCGGGGCGACGGGCCCGCGCGGTCGCGGCGAGGTGGCTCAGGTCGGCGACGATCTCGTCCAGCGAGGAGTGGCCGCGGGGGCGCTCGACGCGGCGCGACCAGAGGACCCTACCGCCCAGCCCGACCACCGCGACGGCGGCCGAATCGACCGCGATCTCGAGGGCCAGCACGACCGCGCTCTCGTCGACGAGCCGGACGAGCGGCGAGGGCCGGCCCGGCGTCCCCAGGCGAACCGCCGCCTCCTCGGTCACGAAGTCACCGGCGACGAGGTCGCCGACGAGGGAGCGGATGGCGCTGCGGGTCAGGCCGGTAGTGGCGACAAGCTCAGAACGGGAAAGGGGCCCGCGGAGGTGGAGCGCCCGGACGATGGCGCTGAGGTTCGCCCGACGAACGGTCTCGCTCCGCTGCCCGAGTTCCTCGCGACCGGCCAACACCTATTTGTGTTCCTCTCTTGCAAATGGCTGTGCTAAGGTCCTCCATGCGAGCCGCCCGTGTCAAGCCGGAAGTCCGCCTCGAGGATCGGGGACGCCGGGCCGGTCCGCCGTGGCCCCAGGGCGTGCACCCCTGCACCCCCGCCATCATCGACCGGACCGCTCCGGGACACGATCCCGGGCGCACGCGAGGAGCCGCAGCATGAGCACACTGACCGGCAGGGTGGCCCTCATCACGGGCGCCAGCAGGGGCATCGGGGCGGCCACCGGACGCGTCCTGGCCGGCGCCGGCGTACACGTTGCACTGGCCTCCAGGAGCGGCGACGACGCGGGCATCGACGGGGCCTTCGCCCAGGCCTGCGACGTCCGGGACGCGACGTCCCTGGAGCGGATGGCGGCCGCCACGGTCGCCCACTTCGGGCGCCTCGACATCCTCGTCGTCAACGCCGGCGTGGGAGCCTACGGGCCGTTCCTCGACCTGCCGGTCGAGGACATCGAGGAGATGATCGAGGTCAACGTCAAGGGCGCGATCTACGCCGTCCGGGCTGCCCTCCCCCACCTCCTGCGGAGCGACGCGGCGGACATCGTCACGATCGCCAGCGAGGCCGGCCGTCGTGGGCTTCCCAACGAGGCGGTCTACTGCGCCTCGAAGTTCGCCCAGGTCGGCTTCACCGCGGCCCTCGACCACGAGCTCCGGGAGCGCGGCGTGCGCTGCACCAACGTCTGCCCCGGCGGCGTGGCCACGGACTTCGCGATGGGCCACGGGCGGACCCCGGAGATGCCCCAGCTGGCGGGCATGATGTCGCCGCTCGATGTCGCGGAGACGGTCCTCTTCGTCCTCACGCGGTCGCGCAACCACCGCATCCTCGAGGTCGCCCTCCGGCCGGTCACCGAAACGTCCTGGGGCTGAGCCCGAGATGGCCGACCTCCGCTGGGGCATCCTCTCGACCGCCGACATCGCCCGCAAGAAGGTCATCCCGGGCATCCAGGGAGCTGCCCGCTGCGCCGTGGTCGCGATCGCCTCGCGGGACGTGGCGCGGGCGCAGGCGGTCGCGACCGAGCTGGGCATCCCCCGCGCCCACGGGTCCTACGAGGCCCTCCTCGCCGACCCGGCGGTGGACGCGGTCTACATTCCGCTGCCCAACCACCTCCACGCCGAGTGGACGATCGCGGCGGCCCGGGCCGGCAAGCACATCCTGTGCGAGAAGCCCCTGGCCATGACCGCCGCCGAGGCGGGCCGGATGATCGAGGCGGCCGAGGGTGCGGGTGTCCTCCTGATGGAGGCGTTCATGTACCGCCTCCACCCGTCATGGGTCGCTGCCCGCGAGATGGTCGCGAGCGGGCGCATCGGGCGCCTGATCGCGGTCCAGAGCTGGTTCTCCTACTACAACGACGATCCCTCGAACATCCGCAACATCCGGGCGGCAGGCGGGGGCGCCCTCTTCGACATCGGCTGCTACAACGTCAACCTCTCCCGGATGCTGTTCGGGGCGGAACCGCGGCGCGTCCGGGCCTCGATCGTCCGCGATCCCGCGAGCGGGGTCGACATCCTGACGAGCGCCATCCTCGAGTTCGAGGGCGGCGTGGCGACCTTCACCTGCTCCATGCGGGCGGAGGACGATCAGCGCGTCCACGTCTACGGGACGGAGGGCCGCCTCGAGATGGACATCCCCTTCAACATCCCGCCCGATCGCCCGACCCACATCCGGCGCTTCCACGGCGGGGAGCCGCCGGTGCGGCCGGCCGGCGAAGTCCTGACCTTCGAGGCGGCAGATCCCTACGGGGTCGAGGCCGCCGCGTTCGCGGCCGCCGTCCTCGACGGCCTGCCTGTCCCGGTGCCACCGTCCGACGCGGTGGCCAATCTCGGTGTCATCCAGCGCATCTTCGAGGCCGCGTCCCCCGGCAACCCATGAGGAGGGGGCGATGATCGGATCACGCGGCTTCCGGATCGGGGCGACCGTCGTCGCCGTTGTCGCCATCGTCGGCGTCGCGAGCTTCGCCGCGATTGCCCGGCCGTGGGAGCCGAAGCCGACCTGCCCGATCGCGGCCGCCGACCATCCCGAGTGGTCCGTCGCCCGGCGCTGGGACGAAGCCCTCCTGAACGCCATCCGGCGGGCGCTCCCGAACCCGCCGCTCCACGCCCGCAACCTGTACCACCTCTCGGCGGCCATGTGGGACGCCTGGGCTGCCTACGACCCCCATGCGGACGGCGTCTTCGTGACCGAGAAGGACACGGCGCCGGACGTCGAGGCTGCCCGACGGGAGGCGATCAGCTATGCCGCCTACCGCGTCCTCAGCGCCCGCTTCATCAATGCCGTCGGCGGCTCGGAGTCGCTGTCCGAATTCGCGGATGCCATGGACACGCTCTGCTACCGCATCGATGCCACCGCCACGACCGGGACATCTCCGGCGGCGGTCGGCAACCGGGTCGCCGCCGCCGTCCTGGCCGCGGGCGCCGACGACGGCTCGAACCAGGCCGGCGGCTATGCCGCTCCCGACTACAAGCCGGTCAATCCGCCGCTCGTGGTCGACGGCTCCGCGATCACCATGACGGACCCGAATCGCTGGCAGCCCCTCCAGATCGCCCACATGATCAGCCAGAACGGGATCCCGGTCACGAACGGGGTCCAGGTCGCCGTGGGACCGCACTGGGGCCACGTCACGAGCTTCGCCATCCCCGACGGCGGGCCGAACGGCGTGCCCATCGATCCCGGCCCGCCGCCGCGACTCGGCGACCCGGCCACCGACCAGGCGCTCAAGGACCAGCTGATCGAGGTCATCCGGGACAGCAGCCGCCTCGACCCGACGAGCGACGCCACGGTCGACATCTCGCCCGGCGCCCGGGGCGGCAACGACCTCGGCACGAACGACGGCCGCGGACACCTTCTCAATCCGGCCACCGGCCAGCCGTACCCCGCCAATGTCGTGAACCAGGCCGACTTCGGGCGGGTCATGGCCGAGTTCTGGGCCGATGGACCGAAGTCGGAGACCCCGCCCGGCCACTGGAACGTCCTGGCCAACCTCGTCTCCGACGAGCTGTCGCCGGACCTCCGCATCAAGGGGGCGGGTCCGCGGATCGACCGCCTCCAATGGGACGTCAAGCTGTACCTCGCCCTCAACGGTGCCGTCCACGACGCGGCCATTGCTGCCTGGGGGCTCAAGGGCTACTACGACTCCGCCCGGCCGATCTCGCTGATCCGGTACATGGGCAGCCTCGGCCAGTCGAGCGACCCGAGTGGGCCGGCCTACAACCGGGAGGGCCTGCCGCTCGTGCCGGATCTCGTGGAGATGATCACGACGGCGACGACCGCTCCCGGCGGACGGCATGCCGCCCTCGCCGGTCACGAGGGCGAGATCGCGGTGCGCTCGTGGGCCGGCAACCCGGCCGACCCGAAGACCCAGGTCGGCGGGGTCAGGTGGATCCTCGCCACCCGCTGGGTCCCCTACCAGCTGCCGACCTTCGTCACGCCGTCGTTCCCCGCCTATGCCTCCGGGCACAGCTCCTTCAGCCGGGCCGCGGCGGAGGTCCTGACGGCCTTCACCGGCAGCGAATACTTCCCGGGCGGCGTCAGCGGCTACACGATCAAGGCCGGCTCGCTCAAGTTCGAGAAGGGTCCCGCGACCGACATCCGCCTGGAGTGGGCGACCTACTACGACGCGGCCGACCAGGCCGGCCAGTCGCGCCTGTGGGGCGGCATCCACATCCAGGCAGACGACTTCACGGGCCGGATGATCGGCTCGGCCTGTGGCAAGGCGGCGTGGGCCAGGGCGGAGCAGTACTTCGACGGCAGCGTCCGGCCATCATGAGCCGCCGCGCGCGCCCATGAGCGGCTGCCCGTGACGCGGCGAGCGCGGACGGTGCTGGCCGCCGCGGTCCTGGCAACGGCGGCGGCGGTGACCCTCGCCGTGCGCTTCCTCGTCCCCTCGACGCCGCCGGGCCCGGAGGTCCCCCGCTTCGTCGACGTTACCGCGGCCTCCGGGTTGGCCCATCGCTTCGACGGCGGCTACCTCTATGCCGCCGCCGGCGGCGTGGCCGTCCTCGACTGCAACGCCGACGGGCGGCCGGACCTGTTCATCGCCGGGGGAACGTCGAGCGCCGGGCTGTTCCGGAACACCAGCACGGTCGGCGGCCCGCTCCGGTTCGACCGCCTGACCGACCCCTCAACCGACCTCACCGCCGTGAACGGCGCCTATCCCATCGACGTGGACGGCGACGGGACGACCGACCTCGTGGTCCTCGGCGCCGGCAGGAGCCGGATCCTCCGGGGCCTGGGCGATTGCCGGTTCGAGGACGCGAGCAGCCAGTTCGGATTCGACGGCTTCCCCGGCGACGCGACCGCGTTCAGCGCGACGTGGGAAGGTGCCGCCCCGCTGCCGACGCTCGCCTTCGGCCACTACCTCACGCTCAAGCCCGATGGGACGCCCGGCACGACCTGCGCCGACAGCGCCCTGTACCGGCCGGCCCCGTCCGGGCAGGCCTACGGCCCGCCGATTCCGCTCGCGCCGTCCTACTGCCCCCTGTCGATGCTCTTCTCGGATTGGAGCGGGTCCGGTCAGCGGGACCTCCGCGTCAGCAACGACCGCGCCTATTACGACCCGACGAACGGCCAGGAGCAGCTCTGGCGGATCGCATCGGGCGAGGCGCCGCGGCTGTATACGGATATCGATGGCTGGGTCAGGATCCAGATCGAGGGCATGGGCATCGCCAGCCAGGATCTGACCGGCGACGGCCGCCCGGAGGTCTTCCTGACCAGCCAGAGCGCCAGCCGCCTGCAGACCCTCACCAGCGGCCCCGGACAGCCGACGTACCGGGACATCGGGCTCAAGCGCGGGGTGAACGCGGCCCACCCATACGCCGGCGACGTGAACCTCCCATCGACGGCCTGGCATCCCGAGTTCGAGGATGTCAACAACGACGGCCTCATGGACCTCTTCATCTCCAAGGGCAATGTCGACGCCCAGCCCGACTTCGCCCAGCGGGATCCGAGCAACCTCCTCCTCGGCAGGCTCGACGGCACCTTCACCGAGGCGGCGATGGTTGCGGGGATCGAGAGCTTCGATCGCGGGCGCGGCGCGGCCCTCGCCGACTTCAACATGGACGGGCTGCTGGACCTCGTGCTCGTGAACAAGGGAGCGGACGTCATCCTGTGGCGAAACGTCGGCCGCGGCACGGCCGACGTTTCGGCGTCGACGGGCCACTGGCTTGGGCTGGAGGTGCGTCAACCCGGTCCGAACCGAAACGCCGTCGGGGGCTGGCTCGAGGTCCGAGCCGGGACGCAGCTGACTCGGCGCGAGCTGACCATCGGCGGCGGGCACATCTCGGGGCAGCTTGGCTGGCTCCACTTCGGGCTCGGGACCGCGACGAGCGCCGATGTCCGGGTGACCTGGCCGGACGGCGAGGTGGGACCGTGGCTCCGCGTCGCGGCCGACCAGTTTGCGATCATCGACCGGAACGCGACGAACGCGCTCCGCTTCGAGGCCCGAGGTCCGTGACGGCGACGTCCCGCGCTCGCCTTGCCGACATCGAGCTGCCCGATTTCGGGCGGTCGTCGGTCGCCCCGGAGCTTCCGGAGGGCACCTACCAGGCCCGGCTCGAGCGGCTCCGGACGGCCATGGGCCGCCGCGGCCACGACACGCTGGTGGTCTTCGCCGATCGCGAGCACAGCGCGAACCTCGCCTACCTCACCGGCTTCGATCCCCGGTTCGAGGAGGCGATCCTCGTCGTCGGCCCGGCGTCACGCCCCGCCCTCCTCGCCGGCAACGAGTGCATCGGCCTGGCTCGGGCGGCCGCCCTGCCGGTCGAGGCGATCCTCTTCCAGGAGCTGAGCCTGCCCGGCCAGCCGCGCGACCGCTCCCGGCCCCTGGCGGCGATCCTTGCCGACGCCGGTGTCCGGCGGGGCGGGCGGGTCGGCGTCGTGGGCTGGAAGGCGCCCGCGGACCCGTCCTGGATCGAGGCCCCGGCCTTCCTCGTCGACACCCTGCGGGCGATCGTCGGCGAGGCGGGGCTGGTCGAGAACGCGACCGACCTCCTGATCGATGCCGAGGAAGGCCTGCGGGTGACGAACGAGCCGGCCCAGATCGCGGCCTTCGAGCACGCGGCCGGCGAGACGTCGGCGGGGGTTCTGAACCTGCTCCGCGGGCTCCGGCCGGGCCTGCGAGAGCGCGACGCCGTCGCCCTGCTCGGCTGGAGCGGGGCGCCGCTGTCCTGCCACCTCATGCTCACCGCCGGGCCCCGGGCACGTCACGGCCTCCTGAGCCCAGGCGACCGGGCGATGGAGCGGGGCGACCCGTTCACCGTGGCCTTCGGCATCTGGGGCGCCCTGAACTGCCGTGCGGGCTGGCTGGTGGAGTCGGCAGACGAGCTGCCCGTCGCGATCCGCGACTACGTCGACCGCCTGGTGGGACCGTACTTCGAGGCGGTGGCGACCTGGTACGAGGCGCTCCACGTTGGCCAGACCGGCGGCCGGCTCCAGGCGATCATCGACGAGCGGCTCGGGGACCCCTTCTTCGGGATCTTCCTCAACCCCGGCCACCAGCTCCACCTCGACGAGTGGGTCAACTCCCCGGTCGGCCCGGGCCGGACGACGGAGCTCAAGTCGGGCTCGGTCCTCCAGGTCGACATCATCCCGGCGACCGGCGGGCCCTACTTCACGACCAACATCGAGGATGGGATCGCGCTCGCCGACGGCGCCCTTCGGGCCGAGCTGGCCGCCGCCCACCCGGCGCTCTGGAGTCGCGTCCAGGCCCGCCGAGCCTTCATGCGGGAGGCCCTCGGAATCGACCTGCATCCGGATGTCCTTCCGCTCTCCAACATGCCCGCCTACCTGCCGCCGTTCCTGCTTTGCCCGGACCGCGCAATGACCCTCTCCCGGTGAGCGCCTCGCGGTCTCGCGACCCCGAGGTCGTCGTCATCGGCGCCGATCCCGTGGCCGTCGAGGTCCTGCCGGGCGCCGGGGCGCGCCTCGCTCGCCTCACTGCGTTCGGCCACGACCTGATGCCGCCGCCGCCACCCGTCGACGCGCGGGCCGGCGATCCGTACGGCTGGGGCGGCTATGTCATGGCGCCGTGGTGCAACCGCATCGCCCCGGGCCCGACGCGCGTCGCCGGGCGGACCGTCGATCTCGTCTCGAACTTCTCCGACGGGAGTGCGATCCACGGCCAGGTTGCCACGCTGCCCTGGCAGCGGGAGGCCGACGGCCTCTTCGTGATCCGGGGCGGCGGGAGCGGCTGGCCGTGGCGGTACGAGGTCGTCGAGCGGGTGAGCGTCAGCGGCGCGCGCCTGCGGGTCGAGCTCAGCCTGACCAACCTGGCGGAGGATCCGATGCCGGCCGGGATCGGGCTCCACCCCTGGTTCGTGGCAGGGCTCGAGATCGCCGTCGCGGGCACCCGCGTCGCGCCCAACCTCGATCCTGCCGGCCGCACCGAGCCGGTGGCGGGCCCTCACGACCTCCGCCGCCTCGGGCGGCTCCCCGACGGCCTCGATGCGACCTGGCTGGATGTCGGCCGCCGGGCCGTCGAGCTCCGCTGGCCGGCCCTCGGCCTCGAGGCCACTCTGGAGCTGGACTCGAGCGGCGGGCGCGCCGTGGCGGTGGCGAGCCCGGCGGGAGCCGGCGTGGCCGTCGAGCCCCAGACCCATGGCCCGTGGGCCCTCGCGCGCCTCCTGCGTGGTGATCCGGACGGGCTCAGCCTGCTGAGCCCCGGAGCGTCGCTCGACCTCGCCATCGACCTCGAGATCCGGCGCACCGCCTGAGCGGCGGCGGCCCGCCCGGGGCCCGACCCTACACCCGCCCGAGGAGCTCCTCGGCCATCAGGTCGACCATGTCGAGGTCGCGGGGCAGGAAGTCCTGGAGCATGAGCCGCTCCACGCCCGCCTCGGCAAAGCGGCGGACCATCGACCGGGCCTCGTCCGGCGTGCCGAGGATCCAGCGCGTCCGGCGCGCCTCGTACCAGCCCGGCGCGCCGGCGTCGGCGACGCCGAGCGCGCCCAGCAGCGCCATGCGGCGCGACTCGACCTCGGCCGCGTCCCGTCCGATCATCGTCCCCACCATCGCCGAGCGGGTCATCGTGGCCGGCTCGCGACCGGCCGCCCGGAGGACCGCGTCGAGGGCCGCGTAGCGCTCCCGGACCTGCTCCGGCGATGAGGAGCTGAGGTTGAACTCGTCGGCGTAGCGGGCCGCCATCCGGTAGGCCCGCGGCGAGCCTTCCCCGCCGACGATGATCCGGGGCCTGACGGCGCCGTTCGCCGCCCGCGGCCGGCCCGGGACGTCGACCGGCTTGGGCCGCAGGAAGCCGCCCTTGACGCGAACCTGGTGGCCCTCGAAGTCCCAGCCGTCGGGCTCGGTCCAGAGCCCGTGCAGGATCGCCAGCTGGTCCTCCATCCGATCGGCCCGCGCGCCGATGGCGGGGAAATCGAGACCGAGCGGCTCGTGATCCGCCTCGTTCCAGCCGGCCCCCACCCCGACCTCGATGCGTCCACCACTCATCTCGTCGACGGTGGTGACGACCTTCACGAAGTTGCCCGGGTGGCGAAAGGTCACCGGGCTGACGAGGGCCCCGAGGCCGATGCGCGCGGTCTCCCGGGCGAGGCCGGCCAGGACGGCCCAGGCATCCGTCGTCGGGCCGTCGGCGGGCCCGGGGAAGCTGGCGTAGTGGTCGCTCCGGAAGAAGGCCTCGAAACCGGCGACCTCGGCCCGCCGAGCGAGCGCCAGCTGGTCCAGGTAGGTCAGGCCCTGCTGGGCCTCGATCATGAGGGCAAAGCGCACGCCGGATGGTCCTCCCCGCTGCAGCCGGCGAGGGCGAAGGTCAAGGTTGACCAGATCATTCCCGTCGCCTATATTGTTCATGTCATGGCAAATATCGCCCCGGCGACGGGGCCCGGCTCCGATCCGTCCGCCGCGGCACCTGCCGGGCGCCCCGACCGCGACACGCCCGCCGCGCTGACCGAGGAGATCGTCTCGACGATCGTCGGCATCGTCAGCAGCATCCGCTGCGTCGGGAGCGGCAGGCTTGTGAAGCTCGGGGTCAGCATGACGCACCTGCACGTGTTGTGGATGCTCCAGCACCACGGGGCGCTGCCGATGAGCCGGATGGCCGACCTGCTGGACGTCTCCGTCAGCAACGCGACCGGGATCATCGATCGGATGGAGGAGCGCGGCCTCGTCGAGCGGGCCCGGGTCCCGGGCGATCGGCGGGTCGTGCTCGTCCAGCTGGCCGACGGTGGCCAGCGGGCCATCGAGGAGATCGAGGCCGTCCGCCAGGACCGCCTGAGCTCCATCCTCGGCCACCTGGCCCCGGCGCAGCTCGCCTGCCTCGCCGAGGCGTTCGCCGACATCCGGAAGGTGCTCGAAGCCGACGAGGCCCTCGCCCACGAGGGCCACACCCACTCCCACGCCTGACGAGGGCAGGAAGGAAGCCACACCACATGGACTCGATCCCCGTCGAAGCCGACGGGCCAGCCGTCCCAACGCTCCAGGATGATCCCGCGCTCGGGCTGTCGCACCGGGCCAAGATGGAGATCCTCGGCGCGGTCATGCTCGGGCTCCTGCTCGGCGCCCTCGACCAGACGGTCGTCAGCGTGGCCCTGCCCACGATCGTCACCCAGCTCGGCGGCCAGGAGCTGCTGACCTGGACGATCACGATCTACCTTCTGACCTCCACCATCACGGTGCCCTTCTACGGCAAGCTGTCCGACCTCTTCGGGCGGCGGCCGCTGCTGATGATCGGCATCGTTCTCTTCCTCATCGGTTCGGCCCTGTCCGGCCTGAGCCAGAACATGACCCAGCTGATCATCTTCCGGGGCATCCAGGGTCTCGGCGCGGGTGCCCTCTTCCCCATCTCGCTGGCCGTCATCGGCGACCTCTTCACCCCGGCCGAGCGCGGCAAGTACCAGGGCTTCTTCGGGGCCGTCTTCGGCCTCAGCTCCATCGTCGGTCCGCTCCTCGGCGGCTTCCTGACCGAGAGGGTCAGCTGGCACTGGATCTTCTACATCAACCTGCCGCTCGGGCTGATCGCCCTGGCCGTCATCTGGCGGCTGCTGCCGACCGTCAAGCGCGTCGGCGCGTCGCACAACCTGGACTACCTCGGCGCCGCGGTCTTCACCGTCGCCGTCGGCTCCCTCCTCGTGGGCCTGACGAACAAGCAGACCCAGGACTGGGGCACCTTCGAGGTCGGCGGCCTGATCGCCATCAGTGCCGTTCTCGCCCTCGTCTTCATCTTCGTCGAGTCGCGGGCGAAAGAGCCGATCGTGCCCCTCGGCCTGTGGCGCAACCGGACCTACGCGGCCTCGATCACCTCGACCTTCCTGATCAGCTTCGGCTTCTTCGGGGCGGCCATCTTCCTGCCCCAGTGGTTCCAGTTCGTGCAGGGCGCCACGCCCACGAACTCGGGCCTCTACTCGCTGGCCCTCCTGGCCGGCCTGATCATCAGCTCGATCGGCTCCGGCCAGATCGTGGCCCGGACCGGTCGGTACAAGCCGGTGATCCTGGGTGGCATCGCGATCATGGCCGTCGGCCTCTTCCTGATGACCAACCTCCGGGCCGACACGAGCCTGCCTGTCCTGTGGGTCTGGATGTTCATCACCGGCTTCGGCATCGGCCCGACGCTCTCGGTCTTCACCATCGTCGTCCAGAATGCCGTTCCCTTCCGCCAGCTCGGCGTGGCCACCAGCAACCTGACGTTCTTCCGCCAGATTGGCGGATCCATCGGCCTGGCCCTCCTGGGAACGGTCTTCGGCAACCGCTTCACCGAGGAGCTGGCGCCGCAGATGGTCAACGCCGGGGTTCCCCAACAGCTCGTCAGCCAGTTCGCGTCCCGGGCCGGCGGCGGTGGCGCCTCCAAGCTCATCGAGGTCGGCAAGGACCAGAGCGCCTCGCTCCTGGCCGGCATCCCGGAGCAGTTCCGGCCGCTCGTCGAGCCGTTCGTGCCGAAGATCCTCAACGGCCTGCACCAGGCCATGAGCCTGTCCATCGCCAGCATCTTCCAGATCGGCGTCGTGACGACCGTGGCGGCGCTCGCTGTGGCCTTCGTGATGCGCGAGATCCCGCTCCGCACCTCGCACGCACCCGCCGGCGAGCGTGGGGCGATGCCGATGCCGATGGCCGAGTGATCGGGCGGCGCGCGATCCCATGACCGCCTCGAAGCCCGGGCCGGCGCGACCCCTCGCGTTCCCGCCCGGGCTTCGTGCCGTCGGCGCCGCGACGGCGGCGTACCGGGTGCTCCTGCCCGCCGCGGACCTCCCGCCCGGATCCATGCGGCGGCTGACGTTCGGCGACCTCGACGTCCTCGTGGTCCACACGACCGAGGGGATCGCGGCCGTCGACGACCGCTGCCCGCACATGGCGGCACCCTTGAGCATCGGCGAGCTCGATCGCTGTGTCGTCGCCTGTCCCCTCCACGAGGGGCGGTTCGACCTGTCCACGGGCGACCCGGTCCAGATGCCGACCACCGGCGGCCTCGACGCCGACGGCGCCTACCACCCCGTCTGGACACCCGGCGGGCGGGAGGCGAAGCAGGACGTGCCCGGCAGGAAGGCCGATGCCCGCCGGATCACCCGGGTCCGCCGTCTCCGCTACTACCCCGTTCGCCTCGTGGACGGGATGATCGAGGCGGCCATCCCCGGCGCCTGACCCTACGAGGCGGCCTCGTCGAGCCGCCGCCGGGAGCTGGTCATGATGATCCGGACGACCTCGGCAGGGTCGTCCGTCAGGGTCATGAGGTCCAGGTCCGACTCGTTGATCATGTCGTCGGCCAGGAGCCGCTCGCGGATCCAGCCGATCAGCCCACCGAAGTAGTCCGTCCCCACGAGGACGATCGGGAAGTGGCGGATCTTGCCCGTCTGGATCAGGGTCAGGGACTCGAACAGCTCGTCCATCGTGCCGAAGCCGCCGGGCAGGATCACGAACCCGTCGGCGTACTTGACGAACATCGTCTTGCGGGCAAAGAAGTAGCGGAACTCCACGGCAAGGTCGACGTAGGGGTTGACGTCCTGCTCGTGCGGCAGCTCGATGTTGCAGCCGACGGACATCCCGCCGCCTTCCTGGCAGCCCCGATTTGCGGCCTCCATGACCCCCGGGCCGCCGCCGGTGATGATTGCGTAGCCCTCCTTCGCCAGGAGCCGCCCGATCTCGCGGGCCTTGGCGTAGCTCGGGGAGTCCTCGCCGACCCGGGCCGAGCCGAAGATCGTGATGGCCGGGCCGACGGTCGCCAGGGCGTCGAAGCCCTCCACGAACTCGGCCAGGATCCGGAGGGCCCGCCAGGGGTCGGTGTTGAGGAAGGCCGGACGCGCCGAGGGCTCGAGGAGCTTGCGATCCTCGGTCATCGTCGGGTCGGCGGCCATCTTTGCCGCGGCCCGCGGCCCGATCGTCAGGCGCCCGCTGCGCCGATGGTCGGTGATGGGTTCGCCGCGATGGTCGCTCGGCACGCTTGATCCTCCGTGACCGCCCCGTTCGGGCCTGGGTGGCATGCTACGCCCGTGGACGATCCCCGACCGGTTCGCCGTTCCCCGCTGCGCCTGGTCCTGGCCGCCGCGTTGACCCTGGCAGGGCTCGTCTGGATCGGCCAGGGCCTTGGGATCCTCACCGCCGGCGGCAGCTTCATGATCGGCGACCCGAGGTGGGCGGTCATCGGGGCGGTCTTTGCGGTCCTCGGGATCCTGCTGGCCTGGCGAGCCCGACGCGCCTGAGCCCGACGCGCCTGAGCCCGACGCGCCTGAGCCCGACGCGGTCGTCGGGTGCCGATGAGCCGCGATCGCGCGGCTGCTGACGCGATGCGCAGGCACCGGCGCCGACGAGCCGAGATCACACCGGCGTCGCGAGAGGCGCCAGCACCGGCGCCGCGAGAGGCGCCAGCACCGGCGTCGCGAGAGGCACCAGCACCGGCGCCGCGAGAGGCGCCAGCACCGGCGTCGCGACTGGCAGTCACGGAAACGTGCACGAACCGCCTACCCGAGGCGGGCTGCGCGCCTCTGGGGGCCTCCGGGCCAGGATCTCGTGACTGCCAGGCAGCGAATCCGGTTCCGCGAGGTTAAAAGAGCGCCCCGCCGCTCGCTCGCGCAGAAGATCCTGACTGTCAGTCAGGGTTCGACTGGCGCCGCGCTCAGGCCGACGCCCGTCACGCGAGTGCGCCGCCGGCCACCTCGAGGCGCGCCGCCCGCCGCGCTCAGGCCGCCGCCCGTCACGCGAGTGCGCCGCCGGCCACCTCGAGGCGCGCCGCACGTCACCCGATCACGGAGTCGCGAGGAGCTGCTGCCAGGCGGCCTCGTCGCGACCGGCCGCGAAGCCGTTGCCGATGCGGACGAGCGGCAGCCGCAGGAGGCGCTGGTCGGCCAGGAGGCGCCCCGCCAGCTCGTCCGACGTCATCCGGAGGTAGCCGAGGCCGGCGTCCCTCCATGCCCGGCCTCCGGTGTCGGCGAGGGCGACCGCCCCGAGCCGTTCGACGAACCGTCGCAACTCCCCGGCGGCGATCGGCTTGCGCCGCAGGTCGACGAACTGGACGGCCAGCCGGCGCTCCTTGAAGTAGCGCATGGCCGCCCGGGTCTCGGCGGAGTCCTCGCGCCCGAAGACCTGGATCAGCGGCGCGGCCGGCGGCGACGGCCTCACCTGGCGAGATCCGGCTCGATGCTCGGTCGCGGCTCCAGGACGACGATCGGGATACGGAGGGGCGACTCCCGGCGGTAGAGGCGATAGCCGGGATAGACCGTCGCGGCCCGTTCGAAGATGGCTTCGTACTCGCCGCCCGCGGCGTCGCGGGCGCGGGCCGGCAGGACTAGGCCACGAACCTGGATCGTGACGTCCCGGTGCGCCTCGAGGTTGCGGTACCAGGCGGGAATCCGGCGGCTGCCGCCCCGCGACCCGATGACGGCCCAGGAGCCCGGTGGGTCGGCCACCGGGAAGGCGAACAGGACGACCGTCCGGGCCAGCCCCGACTGCCGTCCGATCGTGGTCAGGAGCAGCATCTCCGCGCCGAGGACGCGGCCGGCGATGCCGCGGCCCCCGGTCACGCGGTAGAGCCGGGGATGCAGCCAGCGATCGAGGCGCGAGGTCGAGAAGCGCCCGATGAGACGGTAGGCGGCGGTCGGCAGGCGCATCGGGCGAAGGGTAGCGGGTCGGCTACCATCTCCGGCACAGGAGGTGCCCGTTGTCGGTCTGGTTCACGGTCCAGCTGGACGACAAGCCCGGCTCGCTGGCGCGCGTCGCGTCCGCCCTTGCGGAGCGATCCGTCAACATCACCGGCATCGTCGGCGTGGCCGAAGATACCGATGGGGCGCTGATGCTCACGACCTCCGACCCCATCGCCTCGCGAGCCGCGTTTCAGGCCCTCGGCCTGGCGTTCGAGGAGCATGATGCGTCGGGCGGCGAGGACCCCCGCCACCTCAGCGTCTCCGACCTCCGCGGTCGCTGAGCGCGGCCGGTCCGCGTTCGATGGCCCGCCGGTCCACGCTCCCCGCCACCGTCGCGGTCCGGGTCGTCGTCGACGACGTCGCGGCCTCGGTCCCGGCCCTCATCGATCGCCTCGGCACGGCGGGCGGGATCCTCCGGACCCTGTCGACGGTCCGGCGCCTGCCGGAGCCCGTTCCTGCCGCCCCAGCGCGCGGCGATGCCGACGGCGGGAGCGCGGACGCCGCCCGGGTCGAGATCGAGATCGAGGTCGAGGGCCTCGACCAGGAGCAGCTCGTCCGGACGGTCCACGCGACGCCCGGCGTGCGAGCCCACCGCGTCACCCGCTCGCTGGACCGGATCTTCGGCAAGCGCGTCATCGTCATCGGCGGTGGGGCACAGGTGGCCCAGGTCGCCCTGGGTGCGGTGAGCGAGGCCGACCGCCACAACCTCCGCGGCGAGCGGATCTCCGTCGACACCATCGCCCTCGTCGGGGAGCAGGAGATCGCGGCCGCGGTCCGTGCCGTGGCCGACCTGCCGCGGGCCAGGCTGCTCGTCCTGGCCGGCTCGATCATGGGCGGCGACATCACCACAGCGGCGCGGGAGCTCCAGGCCCAGGGCCTCCCGATCATCTGCCTGAACATGGCCGGCTCGATCACCGAGGTCGCGGACCTCGTGGTCAGCGATCCGGTCCAGGCCGGGACGATGGCCGTCATGGCCATCGCGGACACGGCGACCTTCGACCTC
>JACQEH010000237.1 GCA_016200675.1 Chloroflexota bacterium
GTTCGACATCGAGATGGTCCTCTCCCTGGCGGCTGCCGCCGAGCGAGACTCGGAGCACCCGCTCGCCGCGGCGATCGTGGAGGGGGCGGGGGAGCGGGGCCTGACCCCGCTCACACCAACGGCCTTCGAGGCGGTTCCCGGCTACGGGATCCGGGCCAGCCTCGGCGAACACCAAGTTCTCGTCGGAAAGCGCGCGTTCCTGGAGGACGCCGGCATCGACGCCAGCGCGTTCGAGGGCGATGCCAGCCGGCTCGCCGACGAAGGGAAGACGCCCGTCTTCGTGGCCCTCGACGATCGGCCGGCGGGCGTCATCGCGATCGCCGATCCGGTCAAGCCTGACTCCGTGGTGGCCATTCGATCCCTCAAGAAGCTCGGCCTCAAGGTCGTGATGATCACCGGCGACAATCGCCGGACGGCAGACGCGATCGGGCGGGCGGTCGGCATCGACCGGGTCCTGGCCGAGGTGCTGCCGCAGGACAAGGCCAACGAGGTCCACAAGCTCCAGCTCGAAGGCGGGACGGTGGCCATGGTCGGCGATGGCATCAATGACGCACCGGCACTCGCCCAGGCGGACGTCGGGTTCGCCATCGGGACCGGGACGGATGTCGCCATCGAGGCGTCGGATATCACGCTCATCAGCGGCAGCCTCCGCGTGGTCGTCTCGGCGATCGCGATCAGCCGGGCCACGATGCGCAACGTCTACCAGAACCTGTTCGGTGCGTTCGTCTACAACGGGCTGGGACTGCCGGTGGCACTCGGGATCCTGTACCCGTTCATCGGCTTGCTCCTGAGTCCGATCCTCGCCGCGCTGGCGATGTCGTTCAGCTCGGTGACCGTGATCTCGAATGCCAATCGGCTCAAGCGCTTCAAGCTCGTGGAGGTGGCGGCATGACGCCAGATCGGATCCTCATCACTGTCGGCGGTCTCGCCGCCGTCGCCTTCATCGCCTGGTTCTTCTGGCTCAAGCGGACGCCCGGCGTCAAGGCATCGGTCGTCTCGGACGGCTATCAGGAGCAGATGATCCTCGTGAAGGGTGGCTACACGCCCGACACGATCCGGGTCGCGGCCGGGCGCCCGGTCCGGCTCCTGTTCCGCCGTGAGGAGACGGCCGCCTGCTCCGAGCAGGTCGTCCTGGCCGACTTCGGCAAGTCGGCCCCGTTGCCGACCGGGACCGTCGTCCCGATCGAATTCATGCCCGGCGACCCCGGCGAGCATGAGTTCACCTGCCAGATGGGCATGCTCCGGGGACGGATCGTCGTGGAGGCCGCATGATGGTTGTCGCAGGAACGCTCATTGTCCTCGATTCGCGCGAGCAGGCAGCGGCAGAGTGCGTCGTCTGCGGGAACGCCGTTCCCGCAGGGGAAGGCGTCACGGCCCGGTACCTGGGCCGCACGCTTCGCTTCAAGTGCCCGGGATGCTACGCCCGCTTCGAAGCCGATCCGGACCGCTACGTGGCCGGACACAAGGCCGAATGCTGCAAGGGGGAGCACGACCATTCGCCGTCAAGCGAGTGGCGCACCGACTGACCGGCAGACAGGTCAATCAAACCATCCACGCTCAGAGGAGAACTATGAAGTCGCGCTACCTTGCCCTCGCTCCCGCGCTCGTGTTCGCCGTCGGCGCCTGCAGCGGTGGCGCGTCCACTCCCGCGGCATCGGCCCCCGCGGCGACACGGTCGGCGGTCGCCTCGCCAAGCGCCGCCGTCCAGCGGATCGAGGTCAAGCTCACGGACGCCCTTCGGATGGAGCCCGCCGGCATGACCGTGAAAGCCGGCCAATCGGTGACCTTCGTGGTGACGAATGCGGGCGCGATCCAGCACGAATTCTTCGTTGGTGATCAAGCAGCTCAGGACGACCACGAGCGGGTGATGGCGTCGATGGGCGCGATGGGCATGAACGAGCCCGATGGGATCGTGCTCAAGCCGGGCGAGACGATGGAGCTTACGCACACGTTCTCGACCGCTGGCGCATTCCAGGCCGGCTGCCATGAAAGCGGCCACTACACGGCCGGCATGAAGGCCACGATCACGGTCACCGAGTAGCCCCGTCCGATGGACGCGAGGGCGGTCGTCGCCTTGCTGCGGGCGCGGTCCGTGCTGGCGTCGCATGACCGCTGGTCGCGAGACGAACTGCTCGCCCACCAGGCGAACGCCGTCGACGCGCTGCGTTCCTTCGCTCTCGCCCGCGCGCCCTTCTATCAGGAGTTCCATCGGGGTTTCGAGAACGCGCCGCTGGAGGCGCTGCCGATTCTGACGAAGGCGACCTTGATGGAGCGTTTCGACGAGGTCGTGACCGATCGCGACATCCACCTTCACGACGTTGAGGCGCACCTCCGCTCGGCCGGGCCGACGGACCTCTTCCGTGGCCGGTACCGGGTCACCGCGACCGGCGGGACGACCGGGCGCCGGGGCGTCTTCCTCGCCGACCGATCCGAGTGGACGAGCGTTCTTGCCTCATACGCGCGTGCCAATGACTGGGCTGGCGTGCCCGCCGGGCTCCTCCATCGGCTGCGCGTCGCGGTCGTCTCGTCGAGAAACGCGACCCACCAATCGTCGATCGTCGGCGCGACCCTCGCGAGCCCGATCGTGCCGACGCTCCGGCTGGACGCGTCGGACCCGCTCGAGCGGACGACACATGCCCTGAACAGCTTCAGGCCCGATTCCCTCGTCGGGTATGCATCGATCCTCCGGGCCCTGGCCGACGAGCAGCTGGCGGGCAGGCTCGCCATCGCCCCCCGCGCCGTCATGAGCGCCTCCGAAGTCCTGACCGACGAGACACGTGCCCGGATTCGGGCGGCGTTCGGCATCGAGCCCTTCAACGTGTATGCCGCCACCGAGACTGCCGGGGTCGCGTCCGAGTGCGCCCACCATCGGCTCCACCGCTACGAGGACCTGGTCATCGCCGAGATCGTCGACGAAGCGAACCGACCGGTGCCGCCGGGGGAGTTTGGCGCAAGGCTGCTCGTGACCGTCCTGTTCTCGCGGACGCTGCCGTTGATCCGCTACGAGCTCACGGATCGCGTTCGTGCCTCGACTGAGACCTGCCCGGACGGTCGACCGTTCGGGCTCATCGACGCCATCGAGGGGCGAGAAGAGGATGTCCTGCACCTCAGCGGGATGGCGATCCATCCGAATGTCTTCCACACGGCCCTCGAATCAGTCCCGGTGGCGGCCTGGCAGGTGGTCGAGGAGTCTGATGGCCTCCTGGTCCTGCTGGCGCAGCCAGCCGATGGAGTCGTCGACGCCGACGTGGTGGCGAGCGTGCTCGCCACGCTCCACGAGGCGGGAGCCGTCGGCGTCCAGGTCCGCGTCCAGCGCGTCGATGCCATCCCCCGGACCGCGCTCGGCAAGGCTCCCCTCGTCCGGGCACGCCGTGGCGAGCACGGCGGGGAATCGGTGGCCGCGACAGCGGCCTGACCAACTTGAGAAGGGACGAAGGATCACCCACCATGACAGGCCGCCAGGCAACCCAGAGCGCCGCCGACGCCGGCCCGCTGACCGACCCCCAGCGAGATCTCATCGACGCCTACTGGCGGGCCGCGAACTACCTGTCGGTGGGCCAGATCTATCTCCTCGACAACCCGCTCCTTCGCGAGCCGCTCCAACCGGAGCACATCAAGCCCCGCCTCCTCGGCCACTGGGGGACCACACCGGGTCTCAACTTCCTCTATGCCCACCTGAACCGCGTTATCAAGGCCCGCGACCTCGATGCGATCTACGTCATCGGACCGGGGCACGGCGGACCTGCCACCGTGGCCAACGCCTACCTCGAGGGAACGTACTCGGAGGTCTTCCCGAACATCACCCGGAATGAAGACGGGATCCGCCGGCTGTTCCGGCAGTTCTCCTTCCCGGGCGGCATCGGCAGCCATGTGACGCCCGAGACCCCAGGCTCGATCCACGAGGGCGGGGAGCTCGGCTACGCCCTGAGCCATGCCTACGGAGCGGCATTCGACAACCCCGATCTCGCGGTCTTCTGCGTGGTCGGCGATGGGGAGGCCGAGACGGGCCCGCTCGCAACGAGCTGGCATTCCAACAAGTTCCTCAACCCGCGAACGGATGGCGTCGTCGTCCCGATCCTCCATCTCAACGGCTACAAGATCGCCAACCCGACGATCCTGGCCCGGATCTCGAGCGAGGAGCTGACGGCCCTCTTTAGAGGCTATGGCTACCGGCCCGTGTTCGTGGAGGGCGACGATCCGACCGCAATGCACCAGCGGATGGCGGCTGTGCTCGATGAGGTGATGGACGAGATCGCGGCGATCCAGCGCGCGGCGCGCGACGATGGGGACCAGCGCCGTCCCCGCTGGCCGATGATCATCCTCCGGTCGCCAAAGGGCTGGACCGGCCCGAAGGAGGTCGACGGCCTGCCGGCCGAGGGCAGCTTCCGTTCCCACCAGGTCCCGCTGTCTGACGTTCGTGAAAAGCCGGAGCACCTCGCCATCCTCGATCGCTGGTTGCGCAGCTACCGGCCCGACGAGCTGTTCGACGCGACCGGCGCGCTCCGCGCCGATCTCGCCGACCTGCCGCCGCGCGGCGGCCGCCGGATGAGCGCCAACCCCAACGCCAACGGGGGACTTCTCCTCCGTGACCTGGCGATGCCCGACTTCCGTGACTACGCCGTCGCGGTCGAGCGGCCGGCCACGACATCGGGCGAGGCGACGAAGGTGCTGGGCGCCTTCCTGCGCGACATCATCCGGCAGAACCCCGAGACGTTCCGGTTGTTCGGGCCCGACGAGACGGCGTCGAATCGCCTGTCGCCGGTGTTCGAGGCGACGGACCGCGCCTGGGATGCGGACACCCTGCCCACCGATGACCACCTCGCTCCGGACGGGCGGGTGATGGAGGTGCTGTCCGAACATCAGTGCCAGGGCTGGCTCGAGGGATACCTGCTCACCGGGCGGCACGGCCTGTTCAACTGCTACGAAGCGTTCATCCACATCATCGACTCGATGTTCAACCAGCACGCGAAGTGGCTGAAGACGACCTCCGAGATCCCGTGGCGGCGGCCCATCGCGTCCCTGAACTACCTGCTGACGAGCCATGTCTGGCGGCAGGACCACAACGGCTTCAGCCACCAGGATCCCGGGTTCATCGACCACGTCGTCAACAAGAAGGCCGAGGTCATCCGGGTCTACCTGCCGCCGGACGCCAACACGTTGTTGTCGGTGGCCGACCACTGTCTGCGCAGCCGCAACTACGTCAACGTCATCGTCGCCGGTAAGCAACCGGCCCTGAACTACCTCTCGATGGACGACGCCATCCTCCACGCCACCCGCGGCGTCGGAATCTGGGACTGGGCGAGCAACGACGCGGGTGACCCGGACGTGGTCATGGCCTGCTGCGGCGACGTTCCCACCCTCGAGACGCTGGCTGCGGTCGACCTGATCCGCCAACACCTCCCGGAGCTCAAGGTCCGCCTCGTCAACGTCGTCGATCTCATGCGCCTCCAGCCCGACAGCGAGCACCCGCACGGACTCTCGGACCGTGAGTTCGACACGCTGTTCACGGCCGACCGGCCGATCGTCTTTGCCTACCACGGCTACCCGTGGCTGATCCATCGGCTGACCTACCGACGGACGAACCATGGGAACCTCCATGTCCGCGGCTACAAGGAAGAGGGGACCGTCACCACGCCGTTCGACATCGTGATGCTCAACGACCTCGACCGCTTCCACCTCGTGATGGACGTCATCGACCGGGTCCCCGGGCTCGGCTCGAAGGCCGCCGGCGTGCGGCAGCTCATGGCCGACAAACGGGTCGAGGCCCGTGCGTACACGCGCGCGCAGGGCGACGACCCGCCCGAGATCAAGGACTGGACATGGCCCTACTGACAATCGCCGCCGCGACGTGACGAGGGATCTGGCGTTCGAGGGACCACCCGATCACCGCCCGCTGCGCGTCCTCGTCCTCAACCCGGGCTCGAGCACGCTGAAGGCGGCAGTCGTCGAGCCGCCCGGTCGGCGTGCACTCGCGACGGCCACGGTCGAGTGGGGCCCCGATGCCTCGCGAGCGTCGGGTCGGGCGACAGGCGTCGCCGACGTCCTCAGCGCGGTCGAGGCCGCCGGCGTGGCTCGTGGGTCCATCGACGCGGTGGGCCACCGGGTCGTTCACGGCGGGACGCGCTTCGTCTACCCGACGTTGCTCGAGGACGCGACCGTCAACGATATCGAGGCACTCGCGCCGCTGGCGCCGCTCCACACCCGGATCTCCGTTGACACGATCCGCGCTGCCCGACGGGCGCTCCCTGGTATCCCGCACGTGGCAGCCTTCGACACCGCCTTCCACGCAGATCTTCCACCAGCCGGGTACCGATATCCCGTCCCCGAGGCCTGGTACCGCGACTGGGGCATCCGTCGCTTCGGGTTCCACGGACTTTCGGTGGCCTGGTCGGTGACGCGGGCAGCCGAACTGCTGGGTCGTCCGGTGGCCGGACTGCGGCTTGTCGTCGCCCACCTGGGCAGCGGCTGTTCCGTGACCGCGGTCGATGGTGGACGGTCCGTCGACACGTCGATGGGGATGACCCCGCTCGAGGGCCTGATGATGGGCACCCGAGCCGGCTCGATCGACCCGGGGATCCTGTTGGCGCTCCTTGGCGACGGCCGCGCTTCGCCGGCCGAGCTCGAGGACGTTCTCGACCATCGGTCGGGTCTGCTCGGCGTCTCGGGACATTCGGCCGACGTTCGCGAGTTGCTCATCGCCGAGGGGGCCGGCGACAGCGCGGCCACCCTCGCCCTGAAGCTGTTCGTTCGTCGGGCGGCGGCGGCCATCGCGGCAGCTGCGACCTGCCTCCCGGCGATCGACGCCGTGGTCTTCACCGGGGGGATCGGCGAGAACGCAGGTCGCGTGCGGGCGAGGATTGCGGCGTCGCTCGCCGTCCTCGGGATCCCGTCAATCCCTGATGGGGACGTTGACGAGGACATGGTCTTGACCGACGCAGCAAAGGCTCCGGCTGTCGCGCGGATCAAGGCCCGCGAGGACATCGTGATCGCCGAAGCTGTCCGCTCCGCTCTCCTGTACGCCCGGGCCGGCCGTCGCACCTCCCGGGCGGAGACGTAGCGGGCGCGTCGCAACGAGCCAGTTCACGAGCTCGTCGGGCAGCCACTCGGGCAGCCACTCGGGCAGCGAGGTTCAGCCAAGCGCGGGATGCAGTCCTGACCACGGGAACCGGGTAGCCAGCATGAGCGTCTCCGGGGCAATGGACCGATCGGCCGCAGGGCGCACCTTGGTCATCCTCGTGGCGGCCGTCCTGCTCGGCGGCTGCGGCGGCTCGGCGGGCGGATCGCCGGCCGCGAGCCCCCTCAACCTCACCGCCGTCACCGACGCGCTCGCGCGAGCCGGCTTCGCCGTTGTCGACGTGGCCGACAACCTTGATCCTCGCGAGGGAGCGTGGCGGTGCCTACCGGGTTCCTTCCGGTTGGCTCGCATCTCTCAAGAGCCGCCCGGGGCGCTGGCGCGTCCAGGAGCCAAACCTTCGGTCGACATCCTCCTGTTCTCAAGTGAAGGCGCGCGAGCGACCGCGCAGGCGGCCATCGGAGCTGATGGGCAGGTGCGTGCTCAGGGCTGTGGCGTGCTGGTCGATTGGGTGGCGACGCCTCACGTGGTCGCGGCGCGGAACATCCTCCTCGTCGTCGCCACTGACGATCCCGCGACCCTGACGGCGGTCAAGGCTGCCGCGACTCGCCTCGGCGGCTGACAGGTCATGCCAGCGAAGCTCGCGCCTCAAGCCAAGTGCCCCCTCATCGTCCCGATCGCCGAGGACTGGCGGGCGACGCTGGGCATCCCGCGCTCGACTGCCTCGATGAGGCAGCGAGCATCGACGGCCACGACCAGCGCGGCGAGCTCGGCCGGCCCGATGCCAGCTACCCGATCGTCGCTCAGTTCGTGGGGCTCGCTGGAGTAGAGCCGACGAAGGGCCGCGGCTGCGCCGATCGGCGGCAGGTCTGCGCCACCGCCCGACGAGGTCTCCCGCGCACCCTGGTCCCGGCCGTGCCAACGACTCCAGGTCCCGGCGTGTCTCAGGCAGTTCTCAGCGTGACTGGCGAAGGTCGCCTCATGACCGCTGCCACCTACCCAAAGAGCCCACCGGCGTCCGCGGCGCGCAGCGTGCCCCTGCCACGCATCTGGCCGATCACCGGCCGGGACATGGTCGCGATCCTTCTCGGCAACGCGATCTTCATCCTCGCCATGTGGGTCCGCCACGGCGGCATCGCCCAGCTCGGGACGCCCGGAGGGGCGCTCATCGCGATCGGCCAGGTCAGCGGCCTGATCGGCACCTACCTCGCCCTCATCCAGCTCCTCCTGATGGCCCGGATGCCCTGGCTCGACCAGGCCATCGGCATGGATCGCCTGGCCGCGGCCCACCGCTGGATCGGCTTCGCCACCGTCTGGCTGATCGCGGCCCACGGCGTCGTCATCACCGCCGGTTACGCCACGAGCGAGGGCAGCTCCTTCCTCGGCGAGGCCTGGACGATCTTCACGACCTTCGA
>JACQEH010000235.1 GCA_016200675.1 Chloroflexota bacterium
TTCAGGTCGGCGTCCTCGTCGCTCGGCGGCGGCAGCGGGAGTGACCGGCGCCGATGGTCCTCGAGGGCGTAACGCTGGAAGGCCGCGATGTCGAAGGTGATGGCCACACAGCCGACGCCGCGGGCGCGGAGGGTCGAGAGGGGCTTGACCCAGCCGCGATCCAGCGACGGCGTGACCACCACGACCGTCATTCCCCGCCGGATGCGCGGGATCGTGGCCACCAGGGACTCCCCGAGCGGGGTCCCGCCATCACCATCGACGGCGGCCAGGACCTGCATGATCTTGAGATGCTGGCGGCCGCCGCGATCCGGCTGGAGCTGGGCCAGCCGATGGGCGTTGACCGTGAGGCCCACCGCGCGGTTCTCGCGGATGGCCTTGTCGGCGACCGAGGCGGCGACGCGAACGGCGACCTCGGTCGTCGATTCGTCGCCGCGGCCGGCCTGTGCGGCGCGCTCGAGGTCGAGGACGATCCAGGCATCGGCCGTCTGCTCGAGCTCGAACTCCTTGACCTGGATGTCGCCGTGCCGGGCCGTCGAGCGCCAGTGAATCCGGTTGAAGGCGTCGCCCGGCGCCCAGGGCCGGACGGTCGTCGCGAGCGGCGAGGTCTGGAGCGTCCGCTCCGGCGTCGCGTGGCTGCCGTCGACATTGGCCGAGGGCAGCTTCCAGAGGGGCAGCGGGTCGAGCCGGGGATAGACCACCGCGGTGACGCCGGTCCCGACCGCGGCCGACGACTCGAAGAAGCCGAACGGATCCCCCGTCCGGATCTGGAGGGGCTCGATGCGGAAGTGGCCCCGGCGGGTCAGCGGCGTCCGGACCAGCCACGAGCGCTCGGTCCGGGCGCCGAGCGAGAGGGCTCGGCCCGGGAGCCCGGCGGGCAGGGACGTTGGGTTGTGGATCTCGAGCCAGGGCTTCGGCAGCCGGCTGGTGTTCCGGATCGTGTAGGTCACCCGGAGGCGGTCACCGACGTGGCCCGAGAGTTGGTTGACCGCGTAGCCGGCCTCGAGGTCCGACAGGCCCAGGCGGGTCAGGACGTACGAGCCCCCGACGACGAAGATACCGAGGTAGACGAGGTAGAAGAGGAAGGGCAGGCCGGTCGAGAACGCCGCGACCACGAGGATCGCGCCGATGACCAGGAGCTGCAGGCGGCGCAGCATCGTCCGTTCGCCCTCGCTGAGCTCGGCTGATCAGGCCTCGGCCGCGGATGCGTGCGCGACGACCTCGCGGGGGCCCCCGTGCGTGCCGCCGGAGCCGATCGGATTCACGCCCTCGACGGGCGTCGTGTCGAGGAGCTCGGCGACGACCTGCCCGGGCAGGATGTCGTGAATCGTTGAACTCGTCTTGATGATCAGGCGGTGGGCCAGGGCCGACTCGGCGAGCGCCTTGACGTCGTCGGGCAGGACGTAGTCTCGGCCCAGGAGCCCGGCCAATGCCTGGCCGGCCCGGTAGAGGGCGATCGACCCGCGCGGCGATGCGCCGAGGTAGACGTCCGGATGGCTCCGCGTGGCGCTGACCAGCCGGACGATGTAGTCGGCTACGCTCGGATCGACGTAGATCTCGCGGACCGCGGCCTGCATCTCGCGCAGCTCGTCGCCCGAGCAGACCTCTTCCAGCTGCTCGATCGGGTGCTGCCGCTTCTGCTCGTCGAGGATCACGATCTCCTCGGTCAGCTGGGGGTAGCCGAGCCGGATCCGGAGCATGAACCGGTCGAGCTGGGCCTCGGGCAGGGCGAACGTGCCTTCGTACTCGATCGGGTTCTGGGTGGCGATGACCAGGAACGGATCCGGCATCGGCCAGGTCGTGCCGTCGACCGTCGCCTGGCGCTCCTCCATGCACTCGAGGAGCGAGCTCTGCGTCTTTGGCGTGGCCCGGTTGATCTCGTCGGCGAGGACGACCTGGCTCATGATCGGGCCCGGCCGGAACTCGAACTCCTGGGTCTTCTGGTTGTAGATCGAGAGGCCCGTCACGTCGGACGGCAGGAGGTCCGGCGTGAACTGGATTCGCCGGAAGGAGCAGCCGAGGCTCCGGGCGATGGCCTTGGCGAGGACCGTCTTGCCGGTGCCGGGCACATCCTCGATGAGGAGGTGGCCCCGGCAGAGCAGCGCCACGAGCGCGAAGCGGACCTCGCGATGCTTGCCGACGATCACCCGCTCGACGTTCGCGAGCACCTTGTCGCCGGTCTCCTGGATCTTCGTCATCCGTCTCCCTCGACTCGGGGTGGGTCCGGGCGGCCTGGGGCAGCTGGGGCGTCGGCCGATGGTACGACGGGGACGCCCCATCGGTTTGCCTGGTGACGGCACCCGGACGAGCGTCGCGCGCCGCGGGTCCCACATCGCCCGAAGCACGCCCGGCTAGCCGCGGGCAATGGTGATGAAGCCGGCCCAGGCGGTCATCAGCGCCCCGATGCCGGCCATGACCCCGAGGAACGGCTCGTGCCCGACCCAGGATGCCGCGGCGACCCCGCCGAAGAGCACGGCCAGGACCAGGGCGATCGACGCCATCCCCAGCCGCTCGATGAGCGGCCGGTGGACCGGCAACGCGCCACCCGGAAGGGGCGACGGTCCTCTCCCGCCGGCCGGTCCTCTCTCGCCGGCCGGTCCTGTCTCGCCGGCCGGTCCTGTCTCGCCGGCCGGTCCTGTCTCGCCGGCCGGTCCTGTCTCGCCGGCCGGTCCTGTCTCGCCGGCCGGTCCCGTCTCGCCGGCCGGTCCCGTCTCGCCGGCCGGCTTCGGCTCGTCCGCGTCGCGGGGCACCTCCGCGTCGCGGGGCACCTCCGTCACTGGCCGGCCCAGGCCTTCCAGGCCGCCAGCAGCTGGCCCGCGATCGGCGCAGCCCGCTCGGCGCCGCGGCCGCCCTGCTCGACGACGACGGCGATGGCAACGGCGGCGTCACCCGCCGGGGCGAAGCCGATGAACCACGAGTCCGGCTCGCCCGTACCGCCGAGCTCGGCGGTGCCCGACTTCCCGGCCACCGTCAGGCCGGCGACCTGGGCACCCGTGGTGTAGCGACGGCCGAGCGGCCCGTTGACTGCCTGCTGCATGGCCGCGCTGATCTCGCGGGCGAGGCCCGGCGGAATGACCCGCCGCCACGTCTCGGGCGCGACGGTCGTGGTCCCGCCACGACCGCTGAACGAGCGCACGAGATGCGGCCGCATGAGGACCCCGTCGTCGGCCACCGTGCCCGCGACGAGGGCCATCTCGAGTGGCGTCACGACGGTCTCGGCCTGGCCGTAGGCAGCGTTGGCAAGCTCGACCGCATCGGAGAACCCTCCGCCAAAGCTCCCTCCGCCGCCGGTGACCTGCGAGCTCGCGGTCGGCAGGTCAAAGGGGATCGGCTCCCCGAAGCCCAGCTTGGCCGCCCACGAGACGAGGGCGTCGCCACCCGTCCGTAGACCGGCCAGGGCATACCAGATGTTGCACGACACCTCGGTTGCCGCGACGAAGTCATGGGCCCTGCTCCCCGTCGCGGAGTGATGGCCATCCGTGACCCGGAAGCCCGAGACGAGCAGGCCGGTCTTCTCGGCCGCCGGCTGCTCGGGGAACGTCGTGTCCGGGCTGATCGCGCCAGAGCCGAGGCCGGCGATCGCCGTCACGATCTTGAAGACGGACCCCGGGACGTAGCGACCCTGGGTGGGCCTCGGCAGGAGGGGCTTGGCCGGGTCGGCCTGGAGGGCCGTCATGGTCGCCGAGGCGGTGTCCGGGCTGGCCAGGGCGGAGGCGTCGAAGACCGGCGTCGAGGCCATGGCGAGGACGTCGCCGGTCCGCGGATCGAGCATCACGACGGCCCCCCGGTCCTTTCCGAGCGCGGCCACCGCGGCCTCCTGGAGCTTGGCGACGAGCGTCGTCTGCATCGCCTGCGGATCGGATGGGTTGGCCCGGAACTTCCTGACGAGATCCTGGACTGGGTCGGGCGGGGTGATCCCGGTCAGCTCCGCCTGGTAGGCGCGCTCGAGGCCCGCGCTCCCGAAGACCGGCGACGCATAGCCGACAACGCCGGACAGCGCCGGTGACGCGTAGCGGCGCAGTGGCTCCCCGTTCGGGTCCTTCTCCGTCCAGGCGAGCCGCACCCCGTCCCGGTCGCTGATCTCCCCGCGGACGATGTGGCGGCTGGCGGCGATGACCGCGGCGTCGTCCGGCGACGACGAGAGGTCCGACGAGCGGGCCACCTGCCAGTACCCGGCGCCGGCGGCAAGCCCGGCAAAGGCCACGGTCAGGGCCACGGCCACACGGCTCAGGGCCGCACCGATGCCCGGGCGCCTGCCCGGGCCGGCAGATCGATTGGCCGAGGCAGTGCCGCCCCGCGCTCCGCTCCCAACGACGTCGGTCACGCGCGACTCCCCTTGCCGGCCGGCACCCCATTGGGCCGCGCCCCGCGTGCCCGGGGCGGCTCGACGCCGCGATCCGACAGGGCGATGAGGAGGCCCATCACCACGCCATTGGCCAGCAGGGACGAGCCTCCGTAACTGATGAAGGGCAGCGTGATCCCGGTCAGGGGAATGAGCTTGAGGTTGCCGGCCGCGATGATGAAGGCCTGGACGCCGATGACAAGGCTCAGCCCGGCGGCAAGGATCGCCCGGTAGTCGTCGGCGGCCGAGGCGGCCACCCGCAGCCCGCGCTCGATGACGACCAGGTACAGGCCCAGGATCCCCATGATCCCGACGAGGCCGAGCTCCTCCCCGAGCGCCGCGAACGGGAAGTCGGTGTGGAGGGCCGGGATCCCGCCCGGCGGCAGGCGGCCGACCGCGGGCAGGCCGGCGCCCAGGCCGGTGCCGAGGATCCCGCCCCGGGCGAAGGCGTGGAGGGCCTGGACCACCTGGTAACCGCTGCCGCTGGCCTGGGCGAACGGGTCGAGCCAGATGTCGACCCGGACGCGGACGTGGGGCACGAGCTGGTAGAGCACGAAGCCGCCGGCCACGAAGGCCACGATCCCGAAGGCCACGTAGGAGGCACGGGCCGTCGCGACGTAGAGGAGGATCAGGAAGACGGCGAAGAACAGGAGGGCCGCGCCGAGGTCACCCTGGACCACCACGACCGACAGGGCCATCGCCCACATCACGACCATCGGGGCGAGGTACGGCAGTGGCGGCAGGCGGAGCGGGCCCAGCCGGGTCGACTCGTCCATCAGCAGCGGCCGGTTCTCCGACAGGTAGCCGGCCAGGAAGACGACGAGGATGACCTTCAGCAGTTCGCTCGGCTGGCCGGTCAGCGGCCCGATCGAGAGGGCCAGCCGCTGCCCGTTGACGTCGTGGCCGAAGACGAAGGTCAGGAGCAGGAGGGCAACGCCCAGGGCGGCCCACGTGTACTTGTAGAGGCGCAGCCAGGCGTCGCTCCGGACGACGCTCCCGATCACGGCCATGAGGGCGATCGAGGCCACGAGCCACAGGAGCTGGTTCCGCCCCAGGCCAAGGCCGCCCACGAGGTTCTGGGGCAGGCGCTCCATCAAGAGGAGGCTGATGCCCCCGAGCAGCCCGACCGTCGGCAGGAGGATCTGGTCCGTCCGCCGGCCGGAGAGGACGAAGGCAGCGTGGGCGATGAAGAGCGCCCCGAGGTAGGCCGCCAGCGCAACCGGGTCGGCGAAGACCGAGCCGGGCGACGTGGGAACCGCCCCGCCGGCCGACCACGTGGCGGCGAGCGAGATGCTGCCGGCCCCGAGCGTCCCCGCCACCACGAGGAGGAGGCCGAGCTCCCGGTTCCGTGGGCGCGGCCGGAGGCGGCCGGGCCCCAGGACCGACGCGGCCGCGGTCATCGCCGGGCGCGCTCCAGGCGGAGGCGGACGTTGCCGAGCTGGAGCTCGTCGCCAAAGGCGGCCGGCGCCACGCCCTCGATGCGGCTGCCGTTGACGAAGGTGCCGTTCGTGGATCCGAGGTCCTCGACATACCAGGCCCGCCCACGGTACGTCAGGGCGGCATGGAGTCCCGACACGAACTCGTCGTCGAGGAGGATCGTGGACCACCTCGCTGATCCGCGAGCCGTTCACGAACGTGCCGTTCCGCGCCTCGAGGTCGACGAGCACCAGGACCCCGCCGCGCGCATGGAGGCGGGCATGCTGGCGCGACACCAGCTCGTCGGCGAGCACGATGGCATTGCTGGCGGCGCGGCCGATGGTCAGCGGCGATCCGTCGGCGACGACCGTCCATCGACCTCCGTGCGGCGCGGACAGGGCGAGCGTGGCCCGTGGGCCGACGGGTGCCGGCGCCGCGAAGATGCGGGTCTGGCCGAGGTCGGGCGGCGCCCCCAGGTCGGGACCCGACCCCGTCTCGGAGAAGCGAGCCTCCACCTCGATGTCCCCGCCCCGGAGGCGGTCATCGGCGATGAGCGCGACCCGCGGTCGGGCCGAGACGGCATGGCCGTGGCGACGGGCCCATTCGAGCGCGGCCGAGGCGAGCTCCACGGGGAGCGCATCGAGCCTCCCGAGTCGGCCGAGGTCGCGGCGCGCGAGGCGGATCGTGAACCGGTCCGGGACGCGCGAGCCGCCCCCGTCCAGCGTTCGTCCGTGCTCCATCGCCCGCTCGATGCGGCGCTGCAGCTGGATCGGCTGGACCCGGGTCCCGAAGAGCCGCGCAGTGGGCCGTTCGACGAGACGCTCGAAGAAGCGCTCGACGACCGACATGGGTCGGTTCGGTCGCATCGGCCGGAGCCTACCAGAGGCTCGGGGATCGCCCGGCCGGCGGCCGGGGGTACGGCCGGCACCCGCCGACTGGTACCTGCTGTGGATCGGAACTCGCGGAAGGCTGGTCTATACTCCGGGCCCGTTCCGCGAATCGCGGACGTGGCATGGAGCGCCCGGGGGCCGATGACCGAGATCCTGACGGAATCCTTCTGCGAGCGCTGTGGCACGCGCTACACGTTCGAGTCGTCCGCCCCGCGGCAACGCAAGCTGGGCGGCCTGAAGGTGCTCGGGCGCGGCCTGAAGAACTTCGTCATGTCGGACGACTCGTCCCTCGACGAGGCGCTGGCGGCGGCCCGATCGGATGCGGAGCGGGATGCGACCGCTCACCAACTGGACGCCTTCCATCGGACCTTCAACTTCTGCATGTCGTGCCGCCAGTACACCTGCGCCAACTGCTGGAACGAGGTCGAGGCACGATGCCTGTCGTGTGCCCCCCTGGCCCTCGCGGAGACCGCACCGGTGCTCGACGAGGTCGACCCGGAGCGCCTCCTGCGCTTCATGGGAGCACCGACGGCCCAGGCGCCCGCCGCGGTCGACGAGCCCGTTGCCGCCCACCGCCATCTCGCCGAGCTGATCGGCGACGAGGTCCACGACGCCGAGGCCGCTTCCGAGGCTGGGGTCTCCGTGGCGGCGGCCGAGAGCGTGGCGGAGGCCGAGAGCGCGGCGGACGCCGAGAGCGCGGCGGTGGCGGAGGCCAGGTCGTTTGCCTCGTCGGCCGCCCAGGCTGCCGAGGCGCTCCACCTCGAGCCGGTGCGCTCGTCGCCGATCGAGTCGGCCATGCATGCTGCTGCCGCGCCGGACCTCGAGGATGTCGTGCCGAACCGGGCACCTGAGGAGACCGCGGCAGCCTCGGAAGCCGCAGGTGTTCCCGCCCCGGAGGTCGTCGCCGCCGACCTCGTCGAGCAGGCAGCACCGATCGGCGGGCTCGCGCCCGGCCAGAACATCGACGATGCGATCGCCGCCTACGAGGCCACGCTCGAGGGTGACGCGGGCGCCGCCGCCCGTCCGGTTGCGCCGTCCGGGGCGGTGCCGACGGCTGCTCTCGAGGTGGCCCACGAGGTCGAGGCCCCGGGCGAGCTCGTGGCCGCGATGGAGGCCCTGGGCGAGGGTGCCATCGAGCCGGCGTCCGAGGCGACGGCCGACGCCGCGATCGAGCGGGTCGCCCATATCGAGATCGAGTCCGCCGCGGCGATCGAGTCCGCCGCGGCGATCGAGTCCGCCGAGATCGAAGCCCCGACGCCGACGCCCGTCGTCGAGGCTGCGGTCGAGGCGGCGCCGGAGGTCGAGCCCGTCGTCGAACATGCGGCCGCACCGACTCCGGAACCCGAGGAACGCGACGCGGAAGCGGCATCGGGTGCGCCCGGCGTCGACCTCATCGAACAGCCGACCTGGCCGGCCGCCGCCCCGGCCGAGACGCCGAGCCCCGTCCGGCCGCCGGCCGCTCCGTCGTGGCCGACCGGCCCGCGCTGGCCGACGTCGATCCCGGCCCGGCCCACGCCAGCCCCCACCGAACCCCTCGCCGATCCCCTGGCCGCGTTCATGGCCCGCACCGCGACGGACGCCATGTGGGCCGCCTCAAGTCGCGACGTCGTCCAGCCTGTCGCGGCAGCACAGGCCGTGACCGCGGTCCAGCCCTGCACGAAGTGCGGCATCTCGCTCTCCGCGACAGCTCGCTTCTGCCGCCGCTGCGGCACGCCCCAGGGCTGACCGGCGCGGCCGGCTCAGCTCGCTGAGCCCCCGCCGGGGTACGGGGGCACCGGGGCCCGCGTCCCGTCCTCGGCGCGTCCCTTCGCGGCTGGATTCCCGTCCCCGGCGAGACCCGCCGCCTCCCGGGTCGCGCGCTCGCTGACCCAGGCCGCGCCCACGAGCAGCGCCTGGAACGAGATGCCCAGCCAGGCCAGAGCCGCGAAGGCCGTCGCGATCGTCCCGATCGCCGCCGCGGCCCCGATGAGGCGGGGAGCGACGTAGACGAAGGCGCGGGCCAGGATCCAGAGGACGAGGGCGACGACCCAGCTCGGCCGCCAGACCGCCCGCCAGCTCGGATGGATCTCGAAGACCGAGCGGTAGACGATCGCGACCGCGGCGATCGCCAGGGCGAGCGGCAGGACCGCCAGGGTCAGCTGGCTGAAGGCCGAGACCACCACGTAGCCCTTCGTCGTGACGGCGGCGTCGAGGAACGCGCCGGTCGCCGCCAGGACCGCCGAGCCGAGGACGACGCCCACCAGCAGGAAGACGACGCCGAGTCCGAACGCGTTGCGGGCCAGGATGTTCCGCGTCCGCGTTCCGCCGGCGATCCGGACCATGGCGTCCTCGAAGGCCAGGATGAACCGGCTGCCGCCCCAGACGAGCGCGATGGCACCGAGGATCGAGAGGGTCCCGGCGGCCCCGGCGGCCTCGGCGAGGACGAGGTTGATGAGGCCGCGCATTGGTGGCAGCACGTCCGCGATCGTCGAGATCACCGACTGGCGGATCGCCGGGTCGCCGACGACGAGGCCGGTGACCCCGGCCGTGAGCAGGGCCAGCGGCACGATGGCGAAGAGGGCGCTGTAGGCGAGGCCGCCGGCCAGGAGGGCACCGCCGGCCCGCTCGTATCGCGACAGCACCGCCCAGATCGTCCGGACCCGATCGCGTTCGATCAGGGCGATCACCCGGGCGGGCCAGCGGCCCGGCAGCATCGTCAGTCCCGAAGGTCCTCGAACAGGCCGGGCTGGAGGGCGTCGGCCCGGACGCGACGCGGTGGCGCGATCAGGGCGCGCACTTCGCCGCGCCGGACGAAGCGGCGACCCCCGAGCTTGATGCTCTGGAGCTTGCCGGTCCTGGCCCACGTCCCGATCGTCGAGGGCCGGAAGCGCACGTTTGCCGCCCCCAGGATCTCGGCAGCCTCGGCCAGGCTGATCCAGTCGGTCGCAGCGGGCATGGTCAGTCGCCCTTGTTCTTCCGGGCGGATGCCCGCTCGCCCTTCCCGGCCGGTGCGGGCACGTTGCCCGAAGCGGCATCCGATGACCTCGCCGTCGAGCCTGCCGACGACGCCTCGCCGGACGACGGGGTGTCCCCTGAGGACGTATCCGCCGACGAGGCGTCGGCTGGCGCGCCGTCGGTCGAAGCGCCGTCGGAGGACGCGGCGTTTCGCGACCTCCCCGGTGCCGACGTCGAGGATCGATCCTTCTTGGCCCAGCCGGAGCCCTTGAAGTGCACGGCCGGCGTGGCGAAGGCCTTGCGCATGGTGCCCTCCCGGCCGCAGTTCGGACAGAAGCGCGGCCCGAGCTCGTTGATGCCGTGGATCACCTCCACGACGTGTCCGCAGGACGAGCAACCGTAGTCGTAGATGGGCATGGCCTGCCTGCTCCCGCCTGGTCCGTCAGCCGCGGTTGAGGCGCATGCCGCACTTGGGGCAGTAGAACGCCCGCTCGTGGGCCGACTGGAAGCCGCAGTTGGCGCACACCACCCCGCCCTGCCCGTGGGCGACGGCCGGCCGCTCCACGGCTGTCAGCCCGAGCGAGTACTGGCTGGCGAGGATGTTCGAGAGGATGCTGGTCAGGATCCGCGAGCCGACGCGGTCCGTGTCTCCGCGGACGCCGCGCCCGCCCCAGCCCACGACGCCGCGGACGATCATGTCACCGGTCACCTCGTCCCAGTGGGCGGCGACCCCGCCCACGACGGCGTTGTACTCCGGGTAGCCCGAGGTATCCGTCTCGCCGTCGAGGAGGGCCGAGACGAAGGTATCGAAGGCCAGGTCGACCGCATCGATGGTCTCGAGGACGACCAGGGCGTGGCGCCCGATCGGCGAGAGGGCGTGATGGGCGTTGAGCCACTGCATCGCCTCGGATGGCCGGACGATGGCCGGCGACGCCTGACTGAACTCGATCGGCAGCGGCTCGATCACCTCGACCTCGCTGCGGGCGATCCCGGACAGCATCGAGGGCAGGTCCGCAAGGGCGCCGGGGCCGGCCTTGATCCGGACGCCCTCGCTCGTCTTGCCGGCGTAGTTGATGCGGAGCTGGTGCTCCTGGGCGACGACCTCCTCGGGCAGGGCGGTGCCGGACACGCGCGACGCGGCCTGGGGGGCCGCGGTCGGCGCAGCGTCGTTGCCCTTGCGGCGAAGGAATTCGAGCGGCACGTGAAGGCTCTCCCCGGACGACGGCTGGCGCGATCGGACGAAGCCTATCCTAGCAGCGCCGCCGGGCCGGACCGGGACAGGGCGGGCTCCCCCACTTCGATGGGCGGACCGGACGCCGCTGGCACGAAGACGGACGCCTCTGGCACGAAGACGGCCGCCTCGAGGGGCCCGAGGTGGACCGCTCCACCAGACGCGAACGGCGGCGGCGGCGCGAGGTGGGTCGACGCCGCGGCCACCAAGCGCCCACCAGGGGCGACGCCGACCGTTGCGGCCAGGGCGTCGTCCGAGAAGTTCACGACCACGAGCGCCTGGGCGTCGCCCAAGGATCGCAGGTAGGCCAGGACGTCGGGCGACGAGGTCTCGAGCA
>JACQEH010000236.1 GCA_016200675.1 Chloroflexota bacterium
CGTCGGCGTGTGGATGCGCCTCCACGACGTCGCCGACACGATCTCGGAGTTCAAGAAGAGCTGCTGCTCCCTGGACGCCGCGGAGGATGCGCGTCGCGTGGCCGGGCAGCTGGGCATCGCCTTCTACGTGATGAACCTCGAGCGCGAGTTCGACGAGGGCGTCCTCGCCCCGTTCCTCGGCGCCTATCTCGATGGCGAAACACCGAGCCCCTGCGTCGACTGCAACACGACCGTCAAGTTCGGCGCCCTCCTCGGCCGGGCCCGCCACCTCTTCGACTGCGAGGCCGTCGCGACCGGCCATTACGCCCGCCGGGCGCTCGACGCCGCCGGCGCGGCGCGGCTCCTGCGCGCCCGCGACGAGGACAAGGACCAGACGTACTTCCTCTATGGCCTCCGCCAGGACCAGCTCCGCGACGCCCGCTTCCCGCTCGGCGAGCTGACGAAGCCAGAGGTCCGGGCGGTCGCCCGGCAGCTCGGGCTGGCCACGGCGGACAAGCCCGAGAGCCAGGGCATCTGCTTCGTCCCCAACGGCGACGTCCGCGACGCCCTCCGGACGCGGGCGGGGTGGCGCCCGGAACCCGGTCCCGTGGTCGACGCGGACGGATCGCGGGTCGGCGCGCACGACGGCGCGGCCGGCTTCACGCCCGGCCAGCGCCAGGGGCTCGGCATCGCCCTGGGAAGCCCACGCTATGTCTCGCGCGTGGACCCCGTTTCGAACACGATCACGCTCGGCCGGCGCGAGGACCTCGAGACGCGGACATTCCAGATCGAAGATGCGCGCTTCATCGCCGGCGAGGCGCCCGGTGATCCGTTCCGGGCCGACGTCCGCATCCGCCATCGGGGCCGGCCGATCCCGGCCACGATAACGCCCGTGGCGGACCGCGCCGGACGCCCGGCTCGACCCGGCCGGCCGGTCGAACGATGGACGGTCGAGACCGACGACCCGGTCTGGGCGGCCGCGCCGGGCCAGGCGGCGGTCCTCTACGACGGCGAGACGTGCCTCGGCGGTGGGCGGATCGCGCGGACCGCGGTGTCTGCCGCCACGCTCCCGAGCGCCGACCACGCGGCACCCGGGACGTCGGCGGCACCGGCCTCGGGACGGCCCGACCTGGTGCGGGTTTCATGACCCTGGGACCCGCTCCCGTGCTGGCCCTCCTCCTGGCGTTCGTCCACGTGTCGCTCTACGTCCTGATCCGGGGGAGCGCCGGGCGACGCCTGCCGCTCCTCATCCTGGCCGCCTTCCTCGGGGCCTGGGCCGGCGATGCCCTGGCGGGGCGCATCGGCGTCGATCCGCTCCGGATCGGGGACTTCCACCTGATCGGGGCCTCGGTCCTCGCCTGGGTCGGGATCGTGGCGGTGGCCCTCGTGGCGGTGCTCGGGCCAGAGCCGTCGACGGCCGAGGAGGCACCCACGCCGTGACGCCGAGGCTGCCGACCCGCACGCCGGAGGCGCGTCCGGATCACCAGGGAGATGCCCGGCCGTCCGCGGTCTTCCTCCGGGGCCTGTCCCTGGGAGCGCTCATCGGCGCGGCCATCGCCGGCTCGGCCATCTGGGATCGACGGCGCCGACGCGGGGCGCGGGGGAACCCCCGCCCGGATCGACCGATCGACACGAGGGGGTAGCCCGGTCCGCTGCGGCGGTCGCCCGCCCCGGATCGCCGGCAGCGCTCGGCTACCATTGGCGGTGATGGCGATCCCCACCTTCACGCGCGATTCGCGGATCGCGCCGCTTCCCGCCGCCGAGATCCGTCGCCGCTTTGTCGAGTTTTTCGCCGAGCGCGGCCACAAGGTCGTGCCCAGCGCCAGCCTCGTGCCGGGCGGCGACCAGACGCTCCTGTTCACCAACTCGGGCATGGTCCAGTTCAAGGATGCCCTCACGGGCGCCGAGCAGCGCAGCTACAACCGGGCGGTCGACTACCAGCGCTGCCTGCGGGTGGCTGGCAAGCACAACGACTTCGAGGAGGTGGGCCGGACGCCCCGGCACCACACCCTCTTCGAGATGCTCGGCAACTTCAGCTTCGGTGACTACTTCAAGCGCGAGGCCATCCACTTCGCCTGGGACTTCCTGACCCGCGACCTCGGGATCCCCGAGGACCGCCTGGCGGCAACGGTCTACTCGACCGACGACGATGCCTACGGGGTCTGGCGCGAGGAGATCGGGCTGCCACCGGAGCGGATCGCCCGCTGGGGCGACTTCCCCAACGGCGACGAGAAGAACTGGTGGCGGATGGCCGACATCGGACCCTGCGGGCCGTGCTCGGAGATCCATTACGACCGGGGGGCGGAGTTCAGCGAGGGCGACTTCTGCGTCCCGGACCACTCCGAGCACTGCCCCCGCTGGCTCGAGATCTGGAACCTGGTCTTCATGCAGTACGAGCTCCATCCCGACCGCAGCCTGACGCCCTTGCCGGCCCCGGGGGTGGACACGGGCATGGGCCTGGAACGGCTCGCCAGCGTCATCCAGCAGGTCCCCTCGAACTACGACACGGACCTCTTCACGCCGATTCACGGCCGCCTGCGCGAGCTGCTCGGGCACGACCCGGAGGCGTTCGAGGCGGAGCGCTTCAGCTACCAGGTGATCGCCGATCACTCGCGCGCCGCGACGTTCCTGATCGCCGACGGCGTCCTGCCGTCGAACGAGGGTCGGGGCTACGTCCTGCGCCGGATCGTGCGCCGCGCCGTCCGGCACGGCCGGCTCCTCGGGCGGAGGGAGCCCTTCATGGGCGAGACCGCGCGCGTCGTGGTCGAGTCCATGGCCGAGGCGTACCCGCTCCTCGCTGAACGCCGCGACGAGATCCTCGGGGCGATCCTCCGCGAGGAGACGCAGTTCATCCGGACCCTCGAGGCCGGGACGGACATCCTCGAGGAGGCGCTCATCCCGCTGACATCCAGCGAGCGGACGATCGGCCTGCGACCCGAGGATCTGCCCGCCGGGGCGCCGCAGCTGCCCGGCGCGGTCGCGTTCAAGCTCCACGACACGTTCGGGTTCCCGATCGACCTCACGATCGAGCTGGCCGCCGAGTATGGCGTCGGTGTCGATCGTGCCGGCTTCGATGCCGCCCTTGCCGAGCAGCGCGACCGCTCGCGGTCGGGGAAGAAGGCGGAGCTGGCGCGCCACGCCGAGCTGACCTCGCGCTACCAGTCGATCCAGGCGCGCGCCGGCGACACGACCTTCGTGGGCTACGAGGCGACGACCATCGACGACGCCCGGATCGTGGCGATCCTCCGCGACGACGTCGAGTACGAGTCCCTCGAGGCCAGGGGCGACGAGGAGCTGCGGACCGCGGCCTGTGCCAGCGCCGAGGTGGTCCTCCACCGGACCCCGTTCTACGGCGAGGGTGGCGGCCAGGTCGGGGACCGGGGCGTCATCCGCGGGCTCGAAGGCGAGGTGCTCTTCGAGGTGGAGGACACCCAGAAGCCGGTGGCCGGCCTGTTGGTCCACCGCGGCACGCTCCGCGGGCGGCTCGCCGTCGGCCAGCTCGTCACCGCCGAGGTCGATCCCGAGCGCCGTGGCCACACGATGCGCAACCACACCGGCACGCACCTGCTCCATCGGGCGCTCCGCAACGTCGCGGGCGATCGGGCCCGCCAGGCGGGCTCGCTCGTGACCCCCGACTACCTCCGGTTCGACTACCCGGCCGAACGGGCCCTGACCGACGACGAGCGGCGCCGCATCGAGGACGAGGTCCGCCGCATCATCCGGGAAGACCGGCCTGTCTCGATCGCGTTCATGGGCATGCAGGAAGCGATCGATGCCGGTGCGGACGCCTTCTTCGACGAGAAGTACGGCGAGACCGTGCGCACCGTCCGCGTCGAGGGCTACAGCTTCGAGCTGTGCGGCGGGACCCATTGCCGCGCGTCGGGACAGGTCGGGAGCTTCGTGATCACGTCGGACCGGAGCATCGGCTCCGGGATGCGCCGGATCGAGGCGCTGACGGGAGCGGGGGCCGACGACTACCTCAGGCGGCGATCGGAGGGCTTCGAGGCTGCCCAGGCGGTGCTCGGCGCCCAGACCGCCGAGGCCGTGCCGGCCAGGATCGTCGCGCTCCAGGAGGAGCTGAAGGAGGCGAAGCGGCGCCTCCGGTCCGGCGCCGCAGCCGACGCCGGCCTCCCCGGTGCCCGCGACCTCGCCGGGTCCGCGAAGGAGGTCGGTCCCGGCGTCCGGCTCGTGGCCAGGGCCGCGCCGTGGGCGTCGATGGACGCCCTCAAGGCCGTCGCCAAGGAGGTCCACGCGACACTCGGCAGCGGGGTGATTGCCCTCGTCCTCGACGCCGACGAGCCGCAGCTTTTCGTGACCGTCAGCGAGGATCTGGTGGGGCGGGGCCTTGCCGCCGGCGACATCGTCCGGGCGGCGATGGACCACCTCGCCGGCAAGGGTGGGGGACGGGCCGCGATGGCGCAGGGTCGCGGAACCCGGCGCGAGGGCGTGCCCGCGGCTCTGGCCGCGATCGAGGCGGCGGCTCGCGACGCTGCCGACCGGGGCGGATGACGACGTTCGCAGAGCTCGCGGGCTGGTCGGCGCTCGTCGCCGCCGTGGCGACCGTCGTCGGGGCCGCCCTCCTGATGCTCTTCTTCGCCCGGGGCGAGCCCTGGGGCACGCTCAACGACGTCGCGAGCGTCATCCTCATGGTCGCGACGATCCCGGTGGCGATCGTGATCGGGGCCATCGAGTTGGAGCGATTCAACATGATCGCCCTTGTTGTTGCCGCCATCGGTGTCATGGGGATGCTCCTCGCCGCGGGCTTCCAGGGCGCGCTCGTCGCGCGCGTTCGGACGTACGAGCAGCTGCTCTCCCGGACGCTCGGGGCGGGGGCCGTCGTCGGTGTCTGGTACGTCCTCGCCGGGCTACTCGCGCTCGAGGGCCGGCTGCTGCCGCCGCCGCTGCCGCCGCTGGCGATCGCTTCCGGCGTAGGGTTCATCGCGATCGGCTACGGCTTCGCGGCCGGGGGCCAGAACCATTCCGCGTCCAAGGCCGGCGGGGTGGTGCTGCTCCTCGGGTCGACTTCGTTCCTCGGCCTGATCGGCTTCCGGCTGCTGATCGGTGACCTGGTCGTCCCGGTCTGGAACCTGTGAGGTCATGACCTTCCTGCGGCGCCTGTGGCAGCGCGATGGCGACGAGACCGCCCTCACGGCCTGCACCGCGCTCGACATCGGGACGGAGTTCGCCAAGGCCCTCGTCTTCGACATCGAGGCTGGCAAGGGGACGGTCCGGGGGGTCGGCCGCAAGCGGCAGGGCCTGTCCCACATGCAGTCGGGCACGGTCGCCGACATCGCGGCCGTCGTCGACAACTGCGCCGTGGCCCTCCAGGAGGCCGAGGAGATGGCCGGCTTCCGGCCCTCCCAGGTCGTCATCGGCATCGCCGGCGAGCTCGTCAAGGGGTTCACCACGGCCCATACGCAGGAGCGGGCCCGTCCCGACGTCCAGATCACGGAGGCCGAGCTCCAGAAGCTCATCGAGGGCGTCCAGCGGGAGGCGCTCCGGGAGGCGGAGCGGGCCATCACCTGGGAGACCGGGCTCGCCAACGTCGACGTGCGGCTCGTCCACGCCGCCACCGTCGGTGCCTGGATCGACGGCTACGCCGTCTCGAATCCCATCGGCTTCCAGGGCCGCAACGTCAAGATCGCGATCTTCAACGCCTTCGCCCCGCTCGTTCACCTCGGCGCCCTCCAGAGCGTCGCCCAGCAGCTGGAGCTCGAGCTGGTGGAGGTCGTCGCCGAGCCGTACGCCGTGGCCCGGGCCCTCAACAGCGAGCAGGTCCGCCAGGGCGGCGCCCTCTTCATCGACGTCGGCGGCGGCACCACCGACGTGGCCCTGGTCCGGCAGGGCGGCATCGAGGGGACCCGGATGTTCGCGCTCGGCGGCCGGGCCTTCACGAAGTCGATCGCCGACCGCCTCGAGCTCCCGTTCCCGCGTGCCGAGGCGCTCAAGGTCGACTATGCCCGTGGCATCGCCGGCGATCGGGCGGACGACGTGCGGGCCATCGTCGCCGACGACGTGGCGGTCTGGGCGGCAGGCGTCGAGCTCGTCATGGAGGAGCTCGCGGCGGGGGATCTCCTGCCGGGCCGCATCTACGTCTGCGGCGGCGGCTCGCGGCTGCCGGAGATTCGGGCGGCCCTTGCTGAACCCTCGTTCTCGAAGGGCCTCCCGTTTTCCCGTCCACCCGAGGTCGTGGTCATGTCGCCGGACCAGATCGAGACCATCCGCGACGAGACGAAGCTGCTGGTGGACCAGCAGGACGTCACCCCGATGGGCCTGGCCTACCAGGCGATCGAACTCGGCCAGGCGGGCGGCACGCTCGACGGGGCCCTTCGGCGGGTCGTCCGCCAGCTGCGGATCTGACGATGGCCGCGATCGTCTACCTCGATGTCGACGACGAGATCACGTCGGCGGCCGCCCGCCTCCGGACCCTTGCCGACGACCGGATCGCGATGGTTCTGCCCCTGGGCTCGCGGCTGGCGACGTCGCGAATCAACTTCCGGCTCCTGGCCCGCGAGGCGGCGGCCCACCGGAAGACCCTCGAGATCGTGACGGGGGATGCCTCCACGCGGGCGCTCGCCGCGTCGGCGGGACTCGCGACCCACACCTCCGTGGCCGCGTTCGAGGGCCGGCCCGACACCGCCGGATCGCCCGTCGGGCGCGGTGCGCTCGGCGTCGGCGCCGCGGCGGGCACCGGCGCCGCGGCGGGCGTCGGAGCCGCGGCCGAGCCCCCCGGCGCCGCCGGCAGCCCGACGTCATCCGGCCCGCGACCTCCGCAGGCGTTCGGCCGGGGATCCGACGACGCGCCGACGACCATCGTGCCGGGGCCGTACTCCTCGCCGGCCCTGGCCCCGCCCCGAGCCGGCACGCCCGTCCCGCAGGTCGGGCGCCCGCGACCGACCAGGATCGGTGCCCGGAGTGTCGCGATCATCCTCGCGGTCATCGCCGTCCTGATCGCGGGCGTCGCCGCCGCCTACTCGTTCCTCCCGATGGCCACGGTCACGCTCACGCCCGCCGTCGATCGTCTCGGGCCCATCCAGCTCAGCGTCACCGCCCAGTCGGGGATCACGCAGCCGGACCCGACGAGGCTCCTGGTGCCCGCCCAGACCTTCAGCTTCGACCTCGACGTCTCGGAGACGTTCCCGTCGACCGGGGTCAAGGTCGACGAGACGACCGCCACAGGAAGTGTCACCTTCGCGAATTGCGATCCGACGCGCGACGTGTCGATCGCTCAGGGGGCGATTGTTTCAACGGACAGCGGTGTGCAGTTCCAAACGCTTCAGCGGGCATCGATGAAGAAGGCCCGCATCTTTCCGCCTGACTGTCCGGGCGATACGGTCCCTGTTCAGGCGGTCGTTCCTGGGACGAGTGGCAACGTGCCGACCGGAGCGATCAGTAGACCGCCTCCGGGATACGATCCCTCTCTCCTCCTCGTGAAGAATCAGACCCCCATCACCGGCGGCACCCACACCGAGACCAAGCAGGTCGCCCAGGTCGATGTCGACGCGGCGCTGGCTGCCCTGAACGACAAGCTGACGGCGGCCTTCGGGGAGGCCATCGCCGGCGCCAAGGGGGTCCCGGCCGGGGTCAGCCTCTTCCAGGAAACGAAGGCACTCGGCGTCGCGACCCCGTCGGTCGTTCCGGCGACGCTCGTCGGGACGGTCGCCGACACGTTCCAGCTCGGGCTGACAGCGAAGGGGACGATCGTGGGTGCCGACCCGAGCCCCGTCTCGACCCTCGCCGACGCGCGTATCCGGAGCTCGGTCGCCGACGGCTTCAACCTGGTCGAGGATTCCGTGAAGATCGAGGTCGGGACGCCGCTCGTGACCGGCTCGACGATCACCTTCCCGGTCACGGCCACCGCGATCGCGACGCGCGAGCTCGACGTCTCCGTCCTTCGCGACCGCATCCGAGGCCTCGGGCTGCCGCAGGCCCGAACCGTCCTGGGTGCGTACGGGACGGTCACCATCGTGGTCTGGCCGGACTGGGTGACCACCATTCCTACGAACGACGCCCGCCTCTCCTTCACCATCAAGGCGCCGGTCCTGCCGTCGGCAGCGCCGGGGGCGTCACCGCGGGCGTCGGCGGGACGCTCGAGCTCCCCGGCGCCGGCCACGGGCGCCCCATGACGCGGATGCTCGGCATCGACCTCGGGGAGCGCCGGATCGGCCTCGCCATCGCCGAGCCCGGGCGAGAGCCGGCCCGGCCGTTCGCCACGGTGGCCCGGGCCGCGACACCAGCGGCCGACGTGGCGCGCCTGGAGGTCGTCGTTCGGGACCAGCGAATCGACGAGCTCGTGGTCGGCCTGCCCCTGGAGGCCTCGGGCGGGGAGGGACCGATGGCGGCCGCGGCGCGGGCCTGGGCCGAGATGGTCTCCGCGGCCCTCGGTCGACCGGTCCACCTGCGGGACGAGCGCCTCTCCAGCCACGTTGCCGAGGACCGGCTTGGGTCGATGCCGCGTGGCCGGGCAGGTGGCCCGCCGTCGAAGATGCAGCGGGACCGCTATCGTGCCCGGGTGGACCGCGAAGCCGCCGCCATCATCCTCCAGGACGAGCTCGACGCCCGTGAGCGCGGCCGGTGAGCATTCGCGGCGGTCGCAACCCGCGCGACCAGGCGCGGCCGATGGACCCCGGCGCCTACGAGGGTGCGGACCTCCCGAACTGGCGCGCCTCGGACGGGCGGGGCAAGCCGCCGCCGGGGCGGCGGCCGGGCCGTCCCCCGGAGCGACGTTCCCTGCCCGGGATCCTGAAGTTCGGCATCTTTGCGGTCGTCCTCGCGGCGGTCGTCCTCGTGGCGGGGCTGACCGCGCTGCGGCCGCTCGTCCAGGCCGCGGTGGTGGGCTGGGCGTGGGACAACACGAGCTCGTTCCGCCTGCCGTTCGTGGCCGACTTCGTCCGCGCGGACCTCGGCGCTGCCCTGACGAACCGGGAGACGGGAGCGCCCGATGTGGTGATCTTCGAGGTTGCCTCCGGTGACAGCGTCGCGAAGGTCGCCGGCCGCCTCAAGGCACAGGGATTCGTCTCCAGCGAACGGGCCTTCATCTTCACGGCGATCGAGGCGAACCTCGCGCCGGCACTCCAGGCCGGCCAGTACCTCCTCCGCCACGACATGACACCCGCCGAGGTCGCCCGCGCCCTCGTCGAAGCCCGGGTCGTCACGTCCACGGTCGACGTGACGTTCCGCGAGGGGATCCGCCTCGAGCAGATCACGGCCAAGCTCGAGACGGTCACCTCGGGTGTCAATCCGAAGGACTTCTACGATCTCGTGGAGCATCCAACCGCCAAGCTGCGGGCGGATTACCCCTGGCTGGCCGACATCCCGCCGAACGCGAGCCTCGAGGGATTCCTCTATCCCGCCACCTACAAACTTGTGACATCGTCGAACGGACCGTCCACGTCACGACCGCAGAGGACCTCGTGCGCATGATGCTGGACAAGTTCGCCTCGGCGGTCGGGGACGCCCGGATGCGCGTTCCGGCGGAGCGAGGCCTGAGCTTCTACGAAATCCTCACCCTCGCCTCGATCGTTGAGCAGGAAGCCGTTCTCGACGAGGAGCGGCCTCTCATCGCCGGCGTCTACCAGAACCGCCTCAACCGCAAGCTCTGGCCCACCCGCCTCTTCCAGTCGGATCCGACGGTCTTCTACGTCAACGACACGCTCAACCTCGCCAAGCTGCCGTTCGAGGAGTGGCTGAGCTACGCGTTCTGGAGCGGACTCAAGGGGCCGTTGCCGGACCGGCTGCCTGACGCGCTCGCCGGCTACAACACCTACACCAGCCCCGGCCTGCCGCCGGGACCGATCTGCTCACCGACCACGGCTTCTATCGACGCGGCGCTCGCCCCCAACACCGGCACCGGCTACCTGTTCTTCGTGGCCAAGGGCGACGGCAGCGGCACGAGCGCATTCGCCAAGACGCTCGCGGAGCACCTCCGCAACGTGGCCCTCTACACCAAGCGATGACGGCGCCCTCGTCGACGGGCTGGCCGCATCCGGCCGACTTTGCCGCGCCGCCCACCCGCGCCGACCTCGATCGGTGGGAGGAGGCGGATCGGGCCGCCCGCCCCGCGCGGCTCGAGCGCCTCAGGGCGCGCATGGCCCGGGAAGGCGTCGACGCCTACTTCGGGGTCCGCCGTGAGCACATGCGCTACCTGACGGGGTTCACCCTCGCCGAGACCGAGACGGCGTCAGCCGGTGACTCCGGGAAGTTCCTCGTGACCGGGGAGCGGGCGCTGATCCTCGCCGACTCGCGGTACACCATCCAGGCCGTCCGCGAGGCGCCCGCATGCGAGCTCTTCGAGTGCTACAACGCCCTGGCGATCCGCTGGCCGGCCCTCCTCGCTGAGGCCGGCGCCCGGCGGGTGGCCGTGGAGGCGGGCTTCGTGTCGCACGCGACCTGGGGCCGGATGGTGGCGGCGGCGCCCGGCGCCGAGCTTGTGCCGGCCGAGGGCTGGATCGAGGCCGATCGGCAGGTCAAGGAGCCCTCCGAGGTCGAGCGGATCGCGGCCGCCTGCGC